>NZ_JAPZQJ010000615.1:0-1936 GCF_027530405.1 Microcystis sp. LE19-41.2A
AATTAAAGCATATCTAAAGAGTTTTGAGTTAAAAGTTAAACTTCAAGTTTTTATTCAGGACAAATGTACTGGTTAACTAATTTTTTGGGGAAAATTAGTTAACCCATGATTATAACATATAATTAATTTGCAAGAGTTCTATTGTGTCCTGACAATGATATTATAGCTTCTCAGCCAGAGGGTGGGGGATTGCCACTTGGTTAAGATTACCAAACATCCGACATATCTTCAGTCAATGGGTCATCGTATCACTCTAGGGTTTCCAGCCATTCACTCAGTTCTTCCTTGATGGTTTCTTTAAGTTCTCGCAAATCATTTTTATCTATTAGGCCTTTTTCCAGTAAGAAAGTGTAGAACTTTTTCAGACTACCTGCGTTAGCCTTGAGACTTGATTGACTGGCCCACAGGGCCTTTTTGATAAACCAATAACCCAAAAAGTCACCGACCATATCTACCCCGTCTTTAGCTTCTACTGCATCCTCATAGAGTAAATATTCGTTGATATAAAAATCTATATTTGAAATATGATTATTGATGGTTTTTTCGGACAGGCCTGATGATTCTAGCCAACCCTCAAAATCCTTTAGTAATTCATGATTGGCTTTTCTTATCTTTTGACAGTCAGCCTCGTATTTCTGGCAATCATCCATCTCAAATTTCTCTCCTCCAAATCGCTGCTCGATGGTCAATAGGGTAATGAATCAAGTGTTTTTTTCCAAGCGTCTAAAGCCGCCATTTCATCCTCAGGGTCAACGTCGGCCAACCGCCTGAATCGCCTTTCCCTTTTCTGCTAAATAGCTCCAACGATGTTAGACTCAATTTGCTCAATGATGGCGGCCACATCTTCTTCTGTATCTCGAGGTTGGGTTAATTCCACATCCGTTGAGGAGAGGTACATTTGGGCCCAGTCTAGGTTTTCCAGTTCACACTGGTCAATCACCGAACTGGGGATGTTTTTCAGGGTGATGCTATCCCATTCAATGCCGATGAGATTGCTCTGCCGCTCAATTATCACAATTCTTCCTTGCCAACCACCGATGTCAGTCCCCAAATCTGGGTCAAGTACACCCTGTTTGACGATGACCGAGTCGCCGACTTTGAAGGCAAACTCTGACTCGGAAAATTCGGGCGACAAGCTGGAGGCAACCGAGAGATGATACTCGCTTCCTAGCTCTTTTAACTCAAAATCCACAATCATCCGCTTGTTTTCCGAGAAATAACGGTTTTTCCTAGCGATTAGCTCGTCGATTAGCCCTTGAATATCCGCCTTGAGCCTTTTATCTCCTTTAAGAAGGTCTTTGTTAAAAACTCGGTCTATCATCTCTTGCCGCTTTGACTCGGGGGACAACGCCAGATTCCAAGCGATTATCCCTATGGTCAGCAGTGTTCGCATAGATCCCTTTGTTTCATTGGATTCGCGGTAAGGCTCGATAAAATCCTCCAGAACTTCCGACATTGTGACTTCCCCAGAAGGAGAGACGACAATTTCCTTGAAAGGCAAGGACTTTTCTCTTAATTTCTTCTCAAAGCTTTTCAAGGGTTTTTCGGATCCTTGGGACATTTTCTGCAGCCTGAGCAGTTCACTAAATGCCTTCGATTTTTTAGCCATGATTGAGCGGGAAAATATGTGTTATTAATCCTGTTGGGTTGCTGAACAACATTGGAATAGGGGAATTGTAACTGCTCTCAGGGAGCGATTGCGCTCTCATTATTAAATCTTAAAGTTCTGGACTGAGTTGTAAGCTGTTGACTGCTGAGTGGGTGGGTGGAATTAAATATAAAATGAACGTAGGTTGGGTTGAAGCATGAAACCCAACGCCCGCATGGGTTACGCTACCGCTAACCCATCCTACAAATAATTGTGCCTACCTACTTATCCGATACTTTTTTGTTAACATAGATTAGCAATGCACTTTCAGAGATTCTCTTAAAACAG
>NZ_JAPZQJ010000384.1:0-1386 GCF_027530405.1 Microcystis sp. LE19-41.2A
AACCGTCAACTATACAGTTGAAGGGACAGCAACCAATGGAAACGATTACACTTCTATTCCCACCAGCGTCACCTTTGCTGCTAATTCAGCGACTGCTACCGTCACAGTTGACCCCACTCCTGACACAATAGTAGAAAGTGACGAAACCGTTATTTTAACTCTTGCTTCTGGGACAGGTTATACAGTAGGGACCACCACCCCAGTGACGGGGACAATTAATAATGACGACTTTTCCCAACTCTCCATCAATAATATTACCGTGGTCGAAGGCTTAGATAATAATGCCATCCTCACCGTCACAGTTGATAACCCCAATCCGCAACCAATTAGCTTCAACTATACCACTGGGCCCATTGATGCTACCGCCGATGTAGATTACACTAGCAAAACCGGAACTATCACCATTGCTGCTAATACTGCCACCGCTACTATTAGCATTCCCCTCCTCAATGATAACCTCAATGAACCTGATGAAGTCTTCACCGTCACCCTCTCCAATCCGGTTAATGCTACCATCAATCCCGAAGGAGGAATAGGAGAAGTTATCATTACTGATACTTGGCAAAGCAGTCTTACTCGCACCTTACCCAACAATGTGGAAAACCTCAGACTAATTAGCAGTAATAATGTTAATGGTACAGGTAACGCTGGTAACAATAAAATCACCGGAAATAGTGGTATTAATCAAATCAATGGCGCTAACGGTGCTGATACTTTAACCGGTGGTTTAGGTGCAGATACCTTCGTCTTCCAATTTGGTCAATCTACCATATCAACAAGCGATCGTATCACAGATTTTGCCATCAATAGTGATAAAATAGACTTATTAACTCAAACTGGAAACGCCATGAGTGCGCCTAGTAGTTTCAGTCGTGCTGCTGATAGCACTGTCACCACTTTAGACAATTTAATCAATCAGGTATTTACTGATGCTAATGGAGCGATTACAGGTAATCAAGGATTAGGGGTTAATAGTGCCGCCTTAGTGCAGGTAACAACCGGTGCAATAGCTGGAACTTACCTCGTTATTAATGATAGCACGGCTGGCTTCCAATCCAGCAATGATTTATTAATAAATATCACCGGATTTACTGGTACTTTACCAGCTTTAGGGAACATTCCAGTGGGTAATTTCTTTGTTTAAGTTTCTAAGCTCTCCTTCTAAGTCACCTAGAAAAAGGGTTTCTCGGAGAAACCCTTTTTCTGTGTTAAAAATTGTCAGCTACCCCCGCCATTTATTAGTTACATATTTCTTAAGTAGGTAGGCGTTAAAAGTTGTCAGACACCCCCCTTATCAAGGGGGGACTAAGGGGGGATCGGCACCCCCCTTATCAAGGGGGGCAGGGGGGATCGGCACCCCCCTTATCAAGGGGGGCAGGGGGGATC
>NZ_JAPZQJ010000074.1:0-2455 GCF_027530405.1 Microcystis sp. LE19-41.2A
AACCCTTATAGAGAAAGGCATTTAGCGATTTTTGTCAATTGTTTTTGCTCTAGAGCGAACTAATCAATTAAGTCTCTTGCCAGATAAGGATTTAGTCGATTTATGCCCCCCTATCGAACCATACCAAGTAACGAAGAACCAGATAGATAAAGATTAACGCTGGTCTCACCCTCTCGCAATCAAAGAGTGTAGGGTGCGTTATGCTATTCCTAAAAAAAACCTAATGAACTAATTCAAATTCAACCTTCATTTTTAGGGATGTAGCGAGGAGATTTAACAACAAAAAAGAGTTTCCTTCATAGTCAGCATTTTCTAAAGCTTCAATAATTGATTCATTAGTATGAATTAATTCTGCTAAAGCCTTTGTTGAAAGATGATATGTTTCCTTGATCTTAAATATTTTTCTGGCTACTTCGTCATCAATGCGAGCTTTTTCTAATTCTAATTGACGCTCTGGATTATTAGCATAATAACGTTGGTAAAGAATTTTTAAGCCATCGGCTGTTGTTTGGGGTGTATTCATATTAACTCCTGAAAATAAGTGTGTAATGCGGAGTAAGGGTTTGTAGTTTTTCTAAAATAATTTGCAGGTGGGGAGTTATGGATATCATGGCAATCTCAAGTTCATATTTAAGGCAGAATAATAAAGTAGCTCATGTTATCGGATTGAATTAAATTGAAATGTCTGTGGTCTAATGTCAGAATTTGGTTAATAGAATAGCGTTCTGCCATGACCAGTAAACTAGCATCAACTAAGCCTAACGGTAAATCTTGATAACGAGTCATAATTTTAAGAGCTTTTTCTAAATCTTCTAAATCGAAGGGAAGCAAACTATATTTTCCCTGTGTAATATCCATCAAAAAAGCTCTAGCTACTCTTTCACCGAGATATTTAGTCGCTAAATAATCAACTTCTGGTAATACCGTCACAGGCACAAAAACTTGCTGATTTCTGATCGCTTCTACGACAATAAAATGATAGTGATCGTCTCGGTCTAATAGGGCAATAATTCCACTGGTATCTGCTATTATCTTTCGTCCTGCCACAATAATTCCTCGCAACGAGTTGATAGGTCAGACATTCCACTAGCTCCCATCCCAATAGATGGGGGTAAAGATGGGGAATCATTGTCTTTTATTGGCTCATTTTCTATATTTTCCCCTATTTCTTTAAGGATTAATTGAGCAATATTTTCCTGTCGATCTGCTGACAGAGTAGCTAATTTTTTGAGAGCAAGTTCTAATAATTTAGTCATGATTTTTTATTCAATGAAAAAGTTCTAATTATAGCGCACCACTTTTATCATTCATTCTACCTGAATATAACGACGAGAAAGATTGCTTCGGGGGGATATTGGTTGAGAGATGAAGGTTAACGTGAATATCCCCCCTCGCAATGACATCTTTGTCGGAAAAAAGCTTCCTTTGACTTGGCGAAGCAATCAGTGCCAGGTATCGAGTTCCGCAAAATGCGATGTTTACCTGAGCAAAATCTCCAAAACTAAGCTTGACAAAAGACCTGAGATCGTCATATCCTACAGGTTACAAGTCTTTGCGCGAGAAAAGGCACACCACACGCAGCAATACCCAGAAACACACTTTTCTCCCCGCCGAAAACCCCAGGTACGGGTAGGTGTCCCTTGGGGACTGCTGAATTAAAGACTGCTGAATTAAAAGTTAATTGTCGGCCTGTCAACCACCTACCTCCTTGTCTCCAGCCGACGCTATCGGCGAACTTTTCCAATACTTCCACATCTTCTATTTCGCCATTATACTTTATCGTGCTACCAAGACTCTCATAGATGTCTTTCTGGACGCTGAAGCCAAACTTACCGTTACTATAATTTAGCCAAAGTTGGTTAATAGTTCGTAAATCTTCACAGGGAAAATTATCAATATCCTCTCGTCTCAACCATCCTTCGCTTTCCCTTCCGGCGACCCGACACATAACTTTACCTGTTTCTTCGTCTGCTTCTTTCCACTTTCTTGCTGCTAGGAGTTGCTGTAATCGAGAATAGTTAACCCCCCTAGCACTTTTAAGCACAATATTAGCAGCAACTTTAGGCGGTGGTGGTGTTTGAATAACGGGGGTTGCTGGTGTTGGAGAATAACGGGGAGTTGCTGGTGATTGTATTGAAGTTGCTGGTGATTGTCCCGTCAAATCTTGTAAAATCTCCCGCGCTGACTGATAACGCTTTCTTGTCCCAAACTCGATCATTTTATCAAGAATGCGCCCTAAATCATCCCGAACATTATTATTGACTAAAAACTGTCGCCAAATCCATTCATGGTCACTGGTATCTGGTATCCTGGTATCGGGAGCATCTCACCTTTGCAATGAGCATAAATACTTAGTGGAAAAATAGGCTTTTCGAGGGTAATTCTTGTTTTAATTCTCCATGTACGCAGTCTTTAAAAGCCTCTATTTCGTTCCAAGACACGATTAAGAGTGGCT
>NZ_JAPZQJ010000622.1:0-7561 GCF_027530405.1 Microcystis sp. LE19-41.2A
CACTTCCCCACTTCCCCACACCCCACACCCCACACCCCACACCCCACACCCCAAAAAAACAACCCGCGGCAGTTAACCGCGAGTTATTTTTGGTTAAAATCGGATAATTACTGAACGGTAATCGTTCCGACCATGCCGGCACCGCGATGGGGTTCGCAGTAGTAAGTGTAAGTACCCGGTTCGCTGAAAGTGCTTTCAAAGGACTCACCGGCGGAAAAAGCCAGACCTTTATGGGATAATTTAGCAGCTTGGGCTTCGGGAACCTTGGTGCTATCGAAAACTATGTTATGGGGAGAAAGTTTGTTATTGACCCATTTCACCGTATCTCCTGCTTTAATGGTGAGGGCGGGGGGATCAAATTGTAGTGTACCCGCATCACCGCCCATCTTCACCGTGAAGGTTTCCGCAGCAGCGGAGGCAGTGTTGAAGAAGAAGCTAGAGACGACTAGCACCAGGGTAGCGACCAATAAACCTAATTTTTTCATGCTTGTTAATCCTTTACACGAGGGAAGATGACAAGTTTGACAGCCTGTCTTTTGACAAAAAAGTAAAAGTTTGCTTTTAACTGTCCCATTGATTAATTCTACACCAAGTTTGACAGCTTGTCTTTTGACAAGAAAACCGGTTTTTTCTGACGATGGTTGGGGAATTTCTTAAGAAATAGAGGAGAACCTATCGTGAAAAGATTATTAATTTCCCTGTGCTTGCTCTTGGCTGTGGTTACTTTCGGTATGGCTCGTCCCGCTTTAGCTGATGGGGCTTCGATTTTCAGTGCTAACTGCGCTTCCTGCCACATGGGCGGTAAAAACGTGGTTAATGCCGCTAAAACCCTGAAAAAAGAAGATTTAGTTAAATACGGCAAAGATTCCGTTGAAGCTATCGTTACCCAAGTTACCAAAGGTATGGGGGCGATGCCTGCTTTCGGTGGTCGTCTCAGCGCTGAAGATATCGAAGCTGTAGCTAACTATGTCCTCGCTCAAGCGGAAAAAGGCTGGTAAAAATTAGTTATCGGTGGCGAGTTATCCGTTGTCAGTCTGGTAAGAATTGTAGCGATCGAAATTCTTGGGTCAATTGCTGGCTTAAAATAGCTAATGGTTCATCTCGGGACAAGGTTGTGAAATTGCGATCGTTTTTCTATATTTTAGGTGCGACGGTAATCATTCTACTAGGAGTCGCTACAGCCAGTTTTGCTTGGATTCTCGCCGATAGTCCTCTGTCTTTGCTCAAAGGTGGGGTGCTGCGGGAACCGGCGGCGGCGATTTTTGTGCCGAAACAGGCCCCGGTTATGGTATCCTTGCTGGTCAATCCCGAACGTTTAGAGTCTTTTGGTCAATTAATCGCTACACCGGCTAATCGACGACGTTCCCACCAAGAAATTAAGGATTTAGAAAAAAGTCTGCTCGGTAAAACGGGATTAAATTATCAAAAGGAAATCAAACCCTGGTTAGGGGAAGAAATTACCCTCGCTGTTACTTCCCTAGATTTCGATCGCGATACCGATAATGGTATCCAACCGGGTTATCTTTTGGCAATTCAAAGTAAAGATGGTGAACGCGCTAAGGAATTTCTGCAAGCTTCCTACTCAAAACAGGCGGTTTCGGGCAAATTTGACCTCGTTTTTGAACTCTACAAGGGAGTTAACCTCATTTATCAACGTCCCTTGACCGCAGGAGATAATAATCGTTTTCTCGCTAGTGCCGTGGTGGGTGATACGGTGCTTTTTGCCAATAATATCAAGGTTTTGCGCGAGGCACTTAATAACGTGCAAGTACCGGATTTAAACCTAAAAAATAGCCCCGATTACCGAGAAGCCCTCAAAAATATCACCGAACCGCGTATAGCTATCGTTTACGGCAATTTACCCCCGTTATCGGCTTGGATAGCTAATCAACCCGTCCCGGAGAGTCCCGAAGCGAAACAACGATTAGCCACGGCTTTTTCCCTCAAATCTGGGGGAATAGTCGCTCAAACCGCCTTAATTGGAGTCTTAGGACAGGATGACCAAGCACCAATTTTATCTAGTCCCGTGGGAGCATTATCTTTTATCGGCGAAAATAGCCTTTTAGTCGCCGCTAGTCGCGATTTAAATCGTTTTTGGACTCAGGTAGAGGAGGGGTTAGAAGCAGATAGTCCCCTACAGGAATTAATAACACAGGTCTTAAACCGCTTCCAGTCGCCTTTAGGTTTAAATTTGCCTGAAGACGTTTTTAGCTGGGTTAGAGGCGAATATAGCCTCGCTCTCGTGCCTAGTTCAAAGGGGATGGAACCCGATAGTGTTTTTGTAGGGGAACGGGTGATGGGGGTAGAGGTGGACAGTGCGATCTCTCATTTGGATGAGTTGGCCCGCAGTCGCGGCTATAATGTGATTAATCTGCCTTTACTCGATCGATCGGTGACAGCTTGGACAAAGTTAACCACGGCGGTCCCGGGAGGAAAAGCGCAACTAGAGACGCTCGTGACGGGAGTGCATACTAGGGTCGATAATTATGAAATTATCGCTAGTTCTGTGGAAGCGATGGGTTTAGCTTTATCTGCACAGAAAAACCCCATCTTAGGTAGTGGTAAGTTTCGACAGGCAATTACTGCTTTACCCGCAGAAAATGATGGTTATTTTTACGTCGATTGGCGACAATTGCAACCGGTAATCGAGGCAAAATTCCCGATCGTGCGGGTGTTAGAATTATCGATTAAGCCTTTATTTAATAATCTGCGTTCTCTTACTATTAGCAGCCAAGGTAGCGAAAATTCTGTGCGTCGGGGAACGATTTTCTTTAACTTGGGAGTGAAGTCTTAATCAGTTATCAGTTATCAGTTATCAGTTATCAGTTATCAGTTATCAGTTATCAGATAGAAGCTTGTAGGTTGGGTTGAGCGATTTAATACTTAGGAGAAAACTGCTCGATTCAATGGTTTGAGCGAAACCCAACATTCTTGACGACATTGGTGTGGTTGGGTTTCCCTCAAGCGTCGCTAATATTTGACAGACAAGAGTTATTATTGCTCAAGTCAACCTACGGTTAGTATGTTAAAGTGCATAACAAGTATGGAAAAGCCAAATTATTTTGGATGAGCTTGCAAAATTCGCTTTACTGTTTAAACCATGACTACTATCACAATTGTTCCAGAATTTGCAGGAAAAACCTTGACATATAAAGCAATTTGTGGCAACCAAGAAACAAGTGGTTTGACTCCAGGTCAAGCACTGGATCTTATGGAAACAAGTTTAATTGCTGAAGGTGAAAATATGGGTGAGACATTAGTGATTTTACGGCGTTTCCGTCCTGATAATTTATTCAGCAAACAGCAACAAGAACGTTTACAAGAACTGATGGAAGAATTTCATCAATCTCTAGCTTCTGAGACTGATTTTTCTGCGATAAAACAGCAAGAATTAACAGCTTTAATTGAGGAAGAATTACAAGCAAGTATTCAAAGAGGGAAAAGAATCATCAAACAGATTCAAGATAATGATTAATTTATAATCAAGAGCAAAAGGTAACAAGCATCTCTTTTCAAGGGAACAAAAATTAAAATTTTTCTGATTTCAACTGATTTAAAGCTATCGACTTCAGGTAGTAATTACTGACAACTTATGACTGATAACTGATAACTGATAACTGAAATGACCCATCCCCAATATACTCTCGTTGCGAAAAGGGCAAAACATAGATGTGAATATTGTCATGCACCAGAGATTATTTTTAATCTTGCTTTTGAAGTAGATCACATTGTTCCCCTCTCTAAAAAAGGGGAAGATAAACCAGAAAATTTAGCTCTATCATGTCGTATTTGCAATCTTCATAAATTAGCTCGTATTGAGGGAATTGATCCAGTGACAGAAAAAGTATTTCGCTTATTTAATCCTCGTATAGACAAATGGGAAGAACATTTTCTTGTCGATAATAAAACTTTTGAAATCGCAGGAAAAACGCCAATAGGTAGAGTCACAGTAGAAGTATTAAGCATCAACTCTACTTTACAAATTAGTGCCAGAAAAATATGGTATATTCTAGGTGTTTTCCCTTGAAAAGTTAAGCTAAATAAACCAAAAAAATATGATAAAACCACTTTTAAAAGTAGCACAGATACAAACTTAAAACAACCCTCTCATTACTTTTTGCTCGGTTTCCTTCTTGATCTTGAGAATCGCAATATCAACTGATTCTTGTAGATAATCGAGATTTGCTTGAGTTAGCTTGTCGTGGACTGTTTCAGCTAAAATAGGGCAATAGATTTCGGCTTAAAGTCTTAGATTATAGAATTTATGGCATTTTTCTAATACACCAAATTAGCTGAAACAGTCCACTACGGCTAGTATGGTTTATCAGTATACCATCGTCCTGCTTCTTCTCTTTTGTTTTGTTCGCTCATCAGTTCTATTATTCTTAGTTCGTCATCTTTTCTACGTTTTTCATTTGCTTTTCTTCTTTCTTCTTCATTCTCTTTTATACGCTGTTCAGCCACTTGTTTAAACTGAGGAAATATAGTTGCAAGTTTTTTAAGTTCCCCCTGTCGATACTGATCTGATGAAACAAGTTGAGAAACATACTTATCAAATACATCTTTAAACTCAGGCAAAGTAGCAACAAACTCTTTTAACCTGTCTATTGTATTATCACCAAAACCGAGACTTTCAGGCTTCGTGGAAATCCACCGACCAATCACAAACCGAAAATCTGGGTACTTATCTAGTAGCATCCTAACATCGGCAATAGATAAACCTCCGTCAACCATCTGTAACCATTGCTGGCGAACAGAATTCCGTTGAACAGGATCAGTAATGTGGTCAAAACAGTCATCGTAGTATCCTGACATATTTTTTTCTCCGAATCACTCATAATCTCATCTTAAGCGTTCAGGGGGTGGTTATCAAGTAGCCAGTGGTATTGATTCTGTGGAAGGACTCTCTTGGGGTAGTATAAATGTAGAGGGAGAAACATTACCTCTCCAGACGCGAATCGCTGAGGGTCATCAATTCCCAGATTAGATTCCAAGGTAGCAAGCCCTAGCTTGAAAAATTCGCTAAAATATATATAATTAACTTGATCAGATTATTTATAAAGTCTGTTTAACAGCTAAAGCTAATAAAGTTGATTTTGAAGCCGATGACCAAAGAGCTACTCATACAAATCAATCGAGAAGGAAACCTCGAACTTCCTCCTGAAGTTCAAACCCGCCTCAACCCAGGAGATAAATACATGATTTCCCTGACGGAAGACTCCATCATTCTCAAAAAAGTTCATCAAGATAAAGTCAATCTAGAGCAATTCTTTGAGCGACTAGAAGCAATGGAACCAGATGCCAATCAACCGACTCTGGCTGAGATTAGCCAGATGATTAAAGAAGCTCGCCAAATTAGACGCGCCAACTCATGAAAGTTGTTGTAGATGTCAATGTTTGGATTTCAGGATTGTTGTGGGGAGGAGTTCCGGGTAAAATCCTTAAATTAGCTAAAAATCAAAGAATTACAATCGTTGCCTCCCAAAAGATCTTAGCTGATATAGAAGATACATTAGAACGACCCAAACTCCAATCTCGAAAACAATATTGTGGATATACAACTGCATACCTGATGACTATCGTTCAAGAACTTATACAACCTTGTGTTGACAGACTATTAGAAGTTCCTCAACTTAGAGATGCAGATGATGCTGTTATTTTAGCGAGCGCTATAGTTATTCAAGCAGAAGTTATTATTACAGGAGATTTAGATTTACTAACATTACATGACTTTGAAAATATCCCCATCATTACTCCCCAAGAATTTCTTAGTCGCTACTTTAATGAGTAGAGAAGAGGAGTAAGGTAATTAATTGACGATTTACACCAAGAGAAAAGATAAGTTTGACCGACAATAATTGCTATGATTACTGTAGGATTTAAAAAAAGTGATCGCTCTTACTACTTTCTAATTACTTTAGATAGTAGTAGCCTAGTGCTTTTTAGACAAAAAAAGCCTATTCTGTATATTCCCAAAAAAGCAGCCTATGAATTAAGTAGGGCTTGCTGAATAAATCTAAAAACCTTGTTGGATAATATTTTTAGGCTTTTTTAGCCCAAAAACCTTTTTTAGCAGGATTTACACCGATATTCAGCAAACCCTAAGTAGAATTTAAAATCATCCCCAGTGAGGAACTAGCCATGAAATCCTTTGCCCTTCTTACCACCGTCAGCCTAATCAGCCTTTCCACCCTCGCGACTGTTCGCCCCGTCATGGCGCTAGAGAGCCGACAACCAGCCGAAACCCGGATCGCTCAAGGGAACAATCAAGACGCGATCGGCCACTATAACCGGGGAGTTGGCTACATCCAACAAGAAAAATACGATCTCGCCCTCGCTGAATTTACCAAAGCGATCAACATTAATCCCCGATACGCCGAGGCTTACCTCAATCGCGGGTTTCTTTACGAACAACAGGAGAAACCCGACCTCGCCCTGTCCGATTACAACAAAGCGATCAACATTAATCCCCGATTGGCCGAAGCTTACAACAATCGCGGGTTTCTTTACGGCGTACAGGGGAAACCCGACCTCGCCCTGTCCGATTACAATCAGGCGCTCAACATTAATCCCCGATTAGCCCCGGCTTACTACAATCGCGGGAATCTTTACTACGAACAGGGAAAAGCCGACCTCGCCCTGTCCGATTTCAATCAGGCGATCAACATTAATCCCCGATTAGCCCCGGCTTACGTCAATCGCGGGGTTCTTTACTACTATCGACTAGAAAGGGAAAAAGCGATCAGAGATTTGCGACAAGCCGCCGAACTGTACCGCCAGCAAGGAAACGCGGCGGCCTATGAAAAGGTTATGAAACTCCTACGGCTATTAGGCGCGGTCTAGTCCTTTTTCTTGGGTTGAGCGAATCAATAGGTTAAAGAAAACCTCTCAATTCTAAGGGAAAGCGAAACCCAACAGCCAACACCTCAATCCGTCTGAATAGGCGATCGCTTCTCATGGCTTTTTGTGGGGTTTCCTTGGGTCAACCCAACCGACGATAATTGTTATCAGTATGGCTCTTCGTTACCCTTTATGCTAAATCAACAGACAAGATGCCAATATAACATACTTCTAACCCAAAAATTCCGAAAGTTTCTAAAGCCATAGCCTCTTCGTTTTATTAGTTTAAGTTTATTGTTGATTCCCTCGACCACCCCATTCGTTGTCCTTCGCTCGAAATAACTAATTATTTCTCCAAACCAGTTTCGGATTGTTTGACAACTCTTGGTAAAAACACTGGAGGATTTTGCCAACCATTCCGAGATGGATAGCAGTCCCTCTGTCGGATTCTTTGAGGTTTCATAAATCTTTCTGAATTCTTCCTTTAACTCGTGCATCTTTTTCAAATTTGGTCAATTTTCTTTGATAGCTTCTAGTTTGATTTTTTGGGGTTCCTTTAAATCTTTTTCATTTTTTAACAAGCTATATTTACTTCGCTTTAAAACTTCTAGCTTCGCTTCTTTTTCCGCTTTCTGTTTTTTATTTTTCTGCGCTTCTACGGCTCTTTTTTCTGCTTTTCTTTGTTCGTCTAACTCTTGATTAATTTGTTTCATTACATGGA
>NZ_JAPZQJ010000086.1:0-1068 GCF_027530405.1 Microcystis sp. LE19-41.2A
AATCCTTATCTGGCAAGAGACTTAATTGATTAGTTCGCTCTAGATCAAAAATAATTGACAAAAATCGCCAAATGCCTTTCTATATAAGGGTTCCATCCCTTATAACCCCCGTCCATTGCATAACAAAAACCGAAGAACCATGTTTATTTTTTGGGAAAGAGACTAGGGAGTAAAAATAATTTCGTCTCCCTAGTCGGGTAAATTGTCAAGGGGTTACGGAATTTTTAGCGGCGGAAAATCCTTTTATTTGAGTCTAAAACTCCACTTGAAGCATCAGCAACCCCGTTTGTACCGAATAGAGTTCCGAGAGGAGAATTTAATCCAAATGCATTTGGAGAACCCGTTACGAACAATTGACCACGAGCGAATTGAGTACCGGACAGAATGATATTACCACCCACAACATTAAAAGCATTAGGGCCCGATGATGGGAATGTACCAATAACCGGTAGCGTGTATCCTAAAGCGGCAGGAGCGGAGGTGACGGAAAGAGCGGTAGCCGCCTATATCCCATCCGTGGTTAGTGCCGCGTCCGGCAACTCTATTGTCCCAGAAACTGTACCACTAACCGGGCCATCCACATTCGAGAAAGAAAAGCCAAAAGTAGCGGCGCTCGCACCAGATACAGGAGCGAGTAAAGATAGACCGATAAGGGCGACCCGACCACCGATCGATTTTTTGATAAGTGTTGATAATGTCATAGGTTTAAACTCCTCACAGAAAGGAATAAAGATAAACAGTCGTCAATTATAGGGGAGTTTACGGAAAAGGTGATATCCGAAAATTCCTTATTTTTTTTGACCCCTTCCCGTTTTCTTAATACTTTTTTAAGGATTGGCTGAAGGCATTACCCTGAGAGGCTTGGAAAAATAGGAGTTCGGGCGATTCGGTTGAAGGGGCGATCCGGCCTAAGCGTACAGGAGAGCGAAGTTGACATCCTCGCCGCCCTAAAAGTGCGGCGATTCCTAAACCTCACGATTTAAGTTTCTGCTTCCACCACCGTCGCATACCACAGTTAAAAAACCATGTACTGTCTTACACAGAGTCCACAGACTTTCGCCCCATTTC
>NZ_JAPZQJ010000540.1:0-1035 GCF_027530405.1 Microcystis sp. LE19-41.2A
TTTTAAAATTGTGGCTATTCTGGCTGGCTTTTTTTATTCTAGTCGAAAAAAGCGGACTTCTAGAAACTAGGGATAAGCTTAAGTAGGTGGGTGGAATTAAATATAAGATGAACGTAGGTTGGGTTGAAGAATGAAACCCAACGCCCGATTATGTTACGCTACTGCTAACCCATCCTACAAATAATTGTGCCTCCCTACTTATAAGTTTAATTTAATCCGGAGGTGAAGGAGGGGAAAATATCTCAATATACAGTTCTAGGATCATATCTCAGGTTATGATCCTAGGGAGTCGGGGGTCAAGAACAAATTTAAGTTATACTTCCTCCCTAGGGATAGCTATTGTATTTACAGGAGATTTTCTCTTATATCCTAGCAATTTTCACAGCTTAACTAGGTGTCGATTTTATTCCTGAGCGCTGCTTTCAAGCAAATCTTGATCTCCTTCACCCCAACCAGAACGAAATCTATGAATAACCCAGAAGAATACGTTATGATCATGGCGAAAATCCTAGATTTAGCCATTCCCGATCGCTATTTAAATTCTGTGGTTGAAAACTGGCAACGCTTGCAAGAAATCGCCAGTTTAGTGACAGAATTTCCCTTAGAGGATGACGGGGAAAGCGCCCTCAGCTTTGAACCATGACTATTTCTGTGTGCAATTTAGCTCGATCAATCCAAAATCGTCAAACTAGCGCCTTAGAAGTTATTAATCGGACTTTAGCGGAGATAGAGGCGAAAAATCGCCATTTAAATTGCTTTACCGACATTTTACACCCTAGAGCGCTCGCTCAAGCCCAAAAAATCGATCTAGCGATCGCTGATGGGGAACCCGTCGGTGTCTTAGCAGGAGTCCCCTTCGCCGTCAAAAATCTCTTTGATATCGAGGGTATTGTCACCGCTCAACTAAACTTACTCAAACTTACTTAAAAGCCTGAAAGCTTAGTCATTCGTAGTGGGTCAAGCACTACAGGATTAAACGGCAAACCCTTTATTCCCTGGTCAATGACATCAGGAATTACTTTTCTAATGATGTTA
>NZ_JAPZQJ010000239.1:0-8722 GCF_027530405.1 Microcystis sp. LE19-41.2A
GAACTTTTCTGACTTTTCTTCAGCTATTTATGAATGTCTGAATGATGCCCATCTGAAACATAAAAAAGAACTGGATTCCTTGCTGACTCTACGATTTCAGAAGTTTAATAAATCTCAGATTATGAACGTCTAAAGTATAGCTTAAACAGTGAACAGAAAACTCCAATCTGATCACTGATCAAGGAGAACTTCCCACCCGTCTGAGTTTTAGAAAAATTTAACTTTATTCAATCCATGAACATCTGTTCAGATGTTATACTAAAGTCAGTAAAGAAGTTCAGAGGTAGTAACCATGATCGCTGTCACCACCATGAAATGTGCTTGTGAATCCTGTCCGTGTCAAGTATCGATCGCCGATGCCATCAAAGAAAACGATCAATACTACTGTTGCCAAGCTTGTGCCAATGGTCACGTTAAAGGGAAAGGCTGTGGACACAATGACTGTCGTTGCGGTTAAATTTAGTTATTGGGGAGAAGGGGACAAGTATCGGGATTGAAGATTCGATCGATACCTCCCTTTCTCAACTTTCCCTTAATAACCGATCAGGAAAAAACATGGCCATAGAGAAAATAGCGCCGGTTTGTGGGGAATCCCATCACCAAGAGGCGAAATTCCAGCACTTGCAGGGATTAGAAATCGAAAAAGCCCAAAAAATGGCCGAATTTTTCAGCCTTTTGGGGGATGCCAATCGCCTAAGAATTCTGTCGCTTTTAGCCAAAAGAGAATTATGTGTTTGTGACTTAGCCGACGATTTAGGGATGAGTGAATCGGCCGTATCGCACCAGTTAAGAACCCTAAGAGCCTTAAGATTAGTTAAATACCAAAAACAGGGACGGAGAGTCTTTTATCGTCTTGCCGATCATCATGTCCTTGACCTTTATTACGCGGTCTCGGAACATTTAGAAGAGCCAGCGGACGAGGACTAAAACAGTCCCAAAGCGGGTAAAACAAACTGTAAAAGCAGAGAACCAATCCCCTGCACCATTTGGTCTAATTGAGCGTTGCCACCACCTTGTTCTCGCGGTTTTAGGGCGATTTCCATGCCTTTAATAAAATTCTCTGCCGCTTCGTACCCGGGGGTGTTACCTTGCTGTTCAAAGAGAGTCGAAGCCATTTGAGCGTCCTGGGCCGCTAGAGCATTTTGTCCCAGACGATAGTGAGCCATGGCCCGGGCCAGATAAGCTGGAGCATATTCTGAGTTAATTGTCAAGGCCTTATTAAAATTTTCTATAGCGGCGCTGGTGCGTCCCTGTTTTCCTTCCACCATCCCTAGACCGTAGAATAGTTCGGGAGTACCGGCACTACTGGGAATTCCCACCGCACCCTGCACGTATGCAGTGTCTAGTTTGGTGTTTTCGAGGTTAGCATTATTGAGATAAGCGCCTCTTAAATCCGCACCCGTCAAGATTGCCCCGCTTAAGTTCGCTCCAGTGAGATTAGCACCAAAGAAAGAAGCACCGGTTAAATTGGCACCACTCAGATCCGCCCCACTTAAATTAGCTTGACTAAGATTAGCCCCGACGAGATTGGCCCCATTTAATTTTGCCCCGGTTAGATTCGATTGCACCAACCCCGAACCGCTCAGATCGCATTGGGGACATTTTCGGGTGGATAATAATTGCTGTAGGTGGTTTAAATCTTCCGTCTGACCAACTAGGGAGAAGTTCAGGGGAAGACTGAGGACGAGGGTGAGGGCGATCGATTTGTACATAGTTGAAAAATAAATCTATTTATTATTACTGATAATAACCATTCGATCGGGGCTAATCGCTGAACTAGATTCTGGTTGAGAAATCAGCCCTTGTCCACTAAAATAGAAGATTAGAGGCTCTTAACGTCAGAAGAAGCGACAAAATCGAGATTTGTTACCTTTTCAACAGCAAGTTTTTTAGAGGAATTTCCCTATTTCATAATGACTACTCTACACGGTAATTGGCTGATTCGTTCGCAAGATAGTGTTTTTTTTCTTTGGGGTGAACAGTGGCAAGGGAAGGAATTAAGTGAAACAAAGGAAAATCATCCTTTTTGTCTAGAATCTGGGGCATTAGCCCAATTTATCGAGAAATTTTCTCCTCAGCTTGACCGGTATTCTCCAGAATCAATCAAGCTCAGTCTCCCTAGTTATTCTCCCCCAAGGAAAAAATTTTTTTTACCGCTGCTGTCGGGGCAAATTCTCGAACCCACAGCTAAATCCTTGTCTTGGCAACCATGGCAGGTATCGGGATTAACTTTTTCTGCGGGAATGATAGTGCGGTTATGGGAGAAATTCCCCCTAGCTAAGGCCGAATTTATCGGCAATGATCTACGATTTTGGCTGTATTTGCACCGTTGGAGTTTAGATTTATTAGCAAGGGGGAAATTTTTAGCGGGAATAAATCAAGGTCAAAGTTGCTGGTATCCGCTGCTGGATAGTACCATCGATCGCACTCGTTTAGCTAAGTTTATCCAAACCATCCCCCCGGTTTGTCTTGCCTATCAAGAAAATAGCGAACCACAAACAATTATTCTCGATTGCTTAAAAAATATTGTCGATGCTCGTTTACGACAAAAAATAGATAGTACTGTTAATATTTCGCCGTCATTGATGGTGAAACCCTGGCTACAATCTTTAAGCAGTGATCATCATGACATTGCTTTAGAAGCGAAGAATTTACAGCGTCTAGAAAATGCTTATAATAACTGGGTGTTTCCTATCCAAGAAAGTTTAGTGAATGGCAATAATCGCCAATTAATCGAGAATCAATACCGTGTTTGTTTATGTTTACAACCTCCCAGTCTAGGAACAGCGTGGAAACTTACCTATTATTTACAAGCGTTAGATGATCCCGAATTTCTCATTAGTGCCAAGTTGATTTGGTTAGAGGGGAAAGAAAGTTATCATAGTTATCAAAGAGTTGTCAATAATCCCCAGGAAATTCTCTTAAAAGGACTGGGACTAGCGGCGCGATTGTACGAACCGATTAGAATTAGTTTAGAGCAAAGACACCCGGAGGAATGTTCTCTTGATTCGATCGAAGTTTATCAGTTTATTCGCTCGATCGCTTGGCAATTGCAAGATCAGGGATTAGGGGTAATTTTGCCAACGGGTTTAACTGCCGGTAGTAATGAACAAAGATTAGGAATTAAGATTGCTGCCAGTGTAACTCCCAAAAAAGGAGAAAGATTAAGTTTAACCAGTTTATTAAACTTTCAGCTTAAATTAGTGGTAGGGGAACAGGAAATATCAAAAAAAGATTTTGATAAGTTATTAGAGAAAAAATCGCCAGTGGTGGAAGTGGGGGGCAAATGGTTAATCCTACAACCTAGCGATGTTAAAGCAGCTCAGGCAATTTTAAATAATACCATCGCTCCCCTGAATCTCTCGGTGGAAGATGCTCTGCGCTTGAGTTCAGGAGATAATAATCTAATTGCTAAACTGCCGGTAGTTAATTTTCAAGCGGAGGGAGCATTAAAGGAATTAATTGATAATTTAAATAACAATCAAGGGATTCAATTAATCAACCCACCTAGGGAATTTCGGGGGGAATTACGTCCCTATCAAATCAAGGGAGTTAGTTGGTTAGCTTTCCTAGAAAAGTGGGGTTTAGGTGCTTGTTTAGCCGATGATATGGGTTTAGGAAAAACCCCGCAATTAATCGCTTTTTTACTAGCATTAAAAGAACAGGATATGTTAGTTAATCCCGTGTTAGTGGTGGCTCCCACTTCTGTGGTCAATAACTGGGAACATGAGTTAAGAAAATTTGCTCCCACCCTGGCTGTTTTTGTGCATCATGGCGAAAAAAGATTAAAAGGTCAAGCTTTTGCTCAAGCGGTAAAAAATCAATCGGTTGTTATTACCAGTTATCCTTTAATCTATCGCGATCTGTCCAGTTTAGAAGCAGTACAATGGCAAGGTTTAGTTTTAGATGAGGCTCAAAATATTAAAAATTCTACGGCTAAACAATCCCAAGCAGTGCGAAAAATACCCGCAGGATTTCGGATTGCCTTAACGGGAACTCCCGTAGAAAATCGCCTGACAGAATTATGGTCAATTTTGGATTTTCTCAATCCCAATTTTTTAGGAACTCAAGCCTTTTTTCAGCGTCGTTTTGCTCTTCCCATTGAAAAATACGGCGATCAAGAATCCCTGCACAATTTGCGTTCCCTCGTCCGTCCTTTTATTTTAAGGAGATTAAAAACCGATAAAACTATTATTGAAGATTTACCAGAAAAACAGGAAATGAATGTCCTGTGTGGTTTATCAAACGAACAGGGACAACTTTATCAACAATTAGTCGAGACAACCCTCCAGAAAATTGAAGAAACTCAAGGAATTCAGAGACATGGATTAATTTTAAACTTGCTAATGCAACTCAAGCAAATTTGTAATCATCCCGCCCATTTTTTGAAAAAAAATAGTTTAGAAAGCAGTCAAAGATCGGGAAAATTATTACGCTTAGAAGCCATGGTAGAGGAAGTGATAGCAGAAGGCGATCGAGCTTTAATTTTTACACAATTTGCCGAGTGGGGAAAACTCCTACAAACCCATCTCCAGAAAAAATTAGCCGAGGAAATATTATTTCTCTCCGGTTCTACCAAAACAAAAGATCGGGTAGAAATGATCGAGCGCTTTCAAAATGATCCCCAGGGACCAAAGATTTTTATTCTCTCCCTGAAAGCAGGGGGAACAGGATTAAATTTAACCCGCGCTAATCACGTTTTTCATATCGATCGTTGGTGGAATCCAGCCGTAGAAAATCAGGCCACCGATCGCGCTTTCCGCATCGGACAAAAACGTAATGTTCAGGTACATAAATTCATCTGTACGGGAACCCTAGAGGAACGCATTAATGAGATGATCGAAAGCAAAAAACAATTAGCGGAACAAACCGTAGATGCTGGGGAAAATTGGTTAACCGAATTAGATACCGATCGCCTGCGAGATTTATTATTATTAGATCGATCGGCAATTATTGATGAAGAAGAACCCGATTAGAAGCGAACCACCTGATAAACCGTGGAACCATTCTCAAACAGAGGCTGATAGTAAATACCGCTGCAATTGTAATAAAGCGTATTGTCAGCCGTAATTGTGGTGCAGCCGTCTGGGATATAGGTGACAATTGCGCCGATTGGCGGGGCCACCACCGTGTAGGAACTACCGTTAGGCTGAAGATAGATGCCGTCCGAGTAAATGTAGGAATTGGAACCCACATAGACGGTATTGTAGTAGGGGGGGAGAGTGGCGATCGCTGAACCGATGACTAAGCCAGTGGTTAACCCCACCCAACCCCAACCCGGGGGGACGTAATAACCGCCACCGTACCAACCGCCACCACGCCAGTAACCATTGCGATTATCGTCAATAAAGTTCTGACGGTTCTGTTGGCGATCGCTAACCTGCTGCTGCCGTTCCCCCTGTCTTTCGGTGCGTTCCCCTTGACGGATATCGGTTCTTTCGGTGCGTTCCCCCTGCCGGTTTTGTTGACCGGTTTGCCGTTCACCCTGTCTTTCGCTGCGTTCCCCTTGACGGGTATCGGTTCTTTCGCTGCGTTCACCCTGCCGGTTTTGTTGACCGGTTTGCCGTTCACCCTGTCTTTCCGTGCGTTCCCCTTGACGGTTTTGTTGACCGGTTTGCCGTTCACCCTGTCTTCCAGAAAAATCTCTGGAAGGTTGGGAACGATTACTAAAATTCCCCCGGTTTTGCAGATCACTACTGCGGTTGACCCGTGGGGAAGCTCCACCACCCCCACGACTACCACCACCACCGCCACGACTACCGCCACCACCGCCACCGCGAGCGTCCACATAATCCGTTACCAGTAAACTTGTACCCAAGAGGAGGGCGGCAAGAACACATAAGTTTTGACGTAAAGATCTTTTCATGGCCCGGACTCCTTGATTTTTTTATCTTCCCAGATTATTTTCTGCAAGCGTTCGACGGTTTCTGGTGCAAAAAAAACGCTCTCCTGTTTCTACACAAACTCTGGCGGGAACATTTTCGATAATAAATCTGGGTTGGGTTCATAATTAATATCGCTCTTCTGGGACTTTTGAGAATGTCCCGATCAGAACAGAATCGGCTTAATTCTTCTGAGAACATCCTGGAGCAACCGTTCTGGACACTTGCCGATAAAGCTCGCTTTTCTCGCTCGGAAGTCCAACGATCGCAGTTGATCTACCATGATAACTCCTGTCACCACCTCTCCATCTGGAATCTTGACGTAGAAAGGGTTCTGGCGTTGCGTATTGCTCACCGGGCAGACAAAGGCAAAACCAATCTTGCGATTAAAATCAATAGGGCTTACCACCAGTGCTGGACGATTACCCATTTGCTCATGCCCAATTTGTGGGTCGAAGCTCAACCGCAGGAAATCTCCACGTTCTGGAATGTATGTCACCAAACCTCCTCTCCCATTGGCCGTCCCCAATCCACTTCCGGCTCCGGTGATTCAACAACCTCAGCCAGTAGTTCTTCTAGGCTTAACTCAGGCAAGGCTTGAATTAGCTCAATTACTAGCTTTCCGTTTTCCACAGAACATTCAACAACGTCCTTAGGATTGAGGTTTAGTGCTTCCACCGCATACTTGGGAATCCGAATCGCTAAAGAATTACCCCAGCGTCCAATCTGCGACTTCATGATCCCACCTCGAATTCGTTAGATATCCAAAGTATATCAAAACGCTGATTTAGGGGAATACCGACAAGCGATCGCGTTTTATGAACGGGCTTTATGGCTGGGATTGATTATTCCTAGGGGGTAGAAGTTCGATAGGGATCGACTCTGATCCCGGTTGGAAAGTGAAAGTATCGGCGGGGGTACTGGGATTAAAATTCCAGTCGGATAATATTGCCGTGTACTGGGGTGAACCGGGTAGAGTTTTATAGGTGATAATCGCTTTCCTCAGTAGGGGGGTGGCATCCTGCGTGACCCAGATTTGATAGTCGCGATCGCTACCAATCAGCAGCAGGTGATACATCGGTTCGCGGTTGACCATGTCGTTGCCGATAAAAATAATTTGCCTGACATCGGCCTTTAGATCTGCACAGGGATCGTTCGCTGCCAGATTTGACATGGGAATAGTGATTCCGTACCTTTGCTCTACTTGGTCTAAGGCTTCATCTAGAGTATTCGGTGCCGGTTTCGTGACGTATAGATCCCGTTCCAGATCCGCGAGGGTGAAGGTTTTACCGTCGTAAAAAAAGCGGGTAACTCGTTCATCCCCAGTGTAGTCCGAGCGCAGGCGATCGGGTTTCTCTACCCAGATGTTTTGATAGGCACTGTACTGAACTTTCGCCCCGGATTCGAGTACATCGTCATAGGTGACATCCATATTGACGGTGAACGATCGCTGTTTGGTTAAATTAGCACAGAGTTGCTCGATCACCTGTTCCGCCGTTTTTGGGCGGATTTCCTGGGATAGAGTCGGTATTTCCGCCAAGACTCCTGCGGCAGTGACCCAAGGCAAAAGTAAAGAAAGAATCGGCATGAAGCGAGGCATAATCATCTAATATTCCCCCAAGGCGATGGATTGTTTTGGTTAACGACCATTGTGTAAACTGACTAAACGAGCGATAAAAACGGCGGGATAGAGAACTCCAGTCATTCCTTCTAAATTGGCTAGAACTCTAGCGACTTTACTGGTAGGAACTATATCACCGTAGCCAACCGTGGCCAGGGTAGTAAAGCTGAAATGAAGTAGATCCGCCTGGTTGACGGTTTTAGCGGCGGAGCTAAAGGAATCGGGTTCAAAAATCTGGACGATACTATAAGCGGATGCCCAGAAAAATCCTAGGAGAAAATAGACACAAATTCCCCCTTTGATGATATCGGATGTTACCTGTTCGGCGAGAATTAATTCTAGTAAAATCGAGTACACGCATAAACTAACAAAAGCTAGAGAAATTAATGTACTAGATAGCTCGAACCAACGGTTGAAATCGCTATAAATAGGGATAATCGTGCTGAATGCTCGCAGGAGGAGGGCAATCAAAAACAGACCGATATTAAATCTTAAAGCCAATTTACTTCGATCGATCTGATAGACGGCGATGATCAGAGAGAGGGAGAAGAAAAAGAAAATCAGCCAATCTCCCAGGGGTAGATATACTAAAAACGGGTAAATAATGTAGAGCGAGAGCAGATTTGCCAGCAGCCGATTGTATTTATTTTCTGTTGCCCGCATCAATTGACGGAATTTCATAGCAGCGAACCTTTAATTGGTAATATTTCCTCCTGCTCATCAATTTTAAGGGTATTTATCTCCTATCTTCTTTCTAAATTTGCTTGCTTGAATAAACAGCGAGTTTCTATCTATTAGCCTCTAGAAGACTATTATAGAAGCTTGGCAAGAGCGATCGCTATCAAAAAATGGCAAACTTAGACTTATAGATTTTTATTAAGAATTGACCATAAATTTGAAAAAATATTGCGGATAACGAGCAACCCCTATTTCTTTCAATCAAGGAAAAAAGTCAGAGTCTGACGTTATTAACCCAGGTTCTTCGGTTTGTGTTATGCAATGGACGGGGGTTATAAGGGATGAAACCCTTATAGAGAAAGATATTGCTGCGATTTTTGCCAATTATTTTCGATCTAGAACGAACTAATCAATTAAGTCTCTTGCCAGATAAGGATTTAAAGGATTTAGTCGATTTATGTCACCTGATCGAACCATACCAAGTAACGAAGAACCTTAACCCATAAAAGCCAAAAAACTCTACAATTAAGATTGGTGAGGT
>NZ_JAPZQJ010000563.1:0-5686 GCF_027530405.1 Microcystis sp. LE19-41.2A
TAGACCTCGACCTAATATTATCTCAAGACCAAAAGTCTTTCTAGTTAAGGAATCTACCCGAATAAAAATTATTTTAATTGCCTCATATTTCCTCAGTGAAATTGAATTAGCAACGATAGATATACATTTCAGCTATCGAACTATCTAATTAGTACACAGACTAAAAGCAAGCTGTGACTGAGCTATAATTTTTGGAGATGTCTAGTAGAATCAGGGTAGCTACGTTGACCTTAAAGGTGGGTGAAACGGACAGTGACACCTGTGTTAAAAGGCGGCTGACCGAACGGTTCAACAAAGCTCACCGTCCAACGGTGGTCTTCGGTGCGGTAGCACTCCAGACCCAGCCCCCACAAGCAAAGACTTTAAGCGAGTGAAGCGAACAACAGACCAAAAAAGTAGCCCCAATGGTGATAAAATCGGCGGGAGTAGCGGCAATTGGCATCGCCAGGGGAGTAGGAGTCTTGTCCTAGTTCATACACAGTGGTTTTCCATGAGTGCCTTCCCGAAGAATCACCGCGCTTCTAGGCCGGTGAGTGTCAAGAAACGAACTGGTTCAGAATACTCAATTAGGAGACAATCATGGCAGAAAATAACAATGTCCTGGTCACACCAGAGACCTATATCCGTGCCGAATGCGATCGGCAGTTTGGCACCATCGTTAAAACGGCGGAAGGCCTGAATCGCTTCTACCACTTACGCAGCATCACGCCGCTGGACGGGCAAAGCATCATCCGGATGAACAGGGACACTCTCTACTCCCAGAGCGTTGTCGATACGTCTAAAGGTGCCACCATCACCGTCCCTGAATTGCCTCCAGATCGCTACGTATCGGTTGAACTCGTGGATAACGACCACTATTGCCCTTGCGTGATCTACGAAGCCGGAACGTATGAATTGCCCAATGACACCAAATACTTGGGTCTCTTCGTCCGCATCCAAGTGTTCAATCCCATAGACGTGGATGAATTGGATCTGGTCCACAAGTTGCAGGATCAGTTCAGCATCAATGCCAACAGTGCCGATCCACTGCCCGAGTTCAAGTGGGACAGCGAATCGCTGCAAGCCCTAACTTTGCAGTATCAAAAGGATTCAGCCCAATACAGCAGTGTGAAGGGGATGATGGGACCGCGTGGCCAGGTCAACGAGGATACCCGTCACATCGTGGTAGCCACTGGGTGGGGGCTTTTACCTGAATGGGATGCAATCTATCTAAACTACGATGGGGATCATGATTACAATATTTGTCACAAAGCGACCTATGATGTTCCAGATAATGAGGCGTTCTGGTCCATCACCGTATATGGCAGTGACGGCTACATGCAAAGCGACAACAACATCGTCAATTCCTCCAATGTAATGCCAAAGCCAAACCCCGACGGCACCTTCACCGTGTATTTCGGATCGCAAGAGAACTGTGGCGATGTTCCCAATCGGGTAGATGTAACCGAGGGCTGGAATTTCGCTATGCGGATTTATCGTCCCGGTGAGTCTGTCTTGAATGGAACATACAAACTACCTGACGCTGTACCCGTCCAGTGATTCATTTGGTGAAGTTTGTACTGGTTTACACCTAAACGCTATCTATAGGGGCAATTCATCAATTGCCCCTACTACAAAAAAAGCAAAAGTGTAGTGGATTGTTTCAGCTAAAATAGGGCAATAGATTTCGGCTTAAAGTCTTAGATTATAGAACTTATAGCATTTTTCTAATACACCAAATTAGCTGAAACAATCCAGTAGGGTGCGTGTTTGCGGTTACTAATTCGGATAATAAAATAAAACCAACAATCCGCCGTAACGCACCAATTCTATTACTATTAATTAAACATAATAAATTACATTTAATTTACCTGTGTATCATCCCCTGTAGAATTAAGTAGGGAGACACAATTATTTGTAGGATGGGTTCGCAGTAGCGTAACATGAGCTTTCTTGCAGTCTCAACCAAAGATTTAAGATCAATCGAGAAATATCGCCCGCTGCGGGTTGTGACAATTAGTCAAGATGAACTGATGAGCCACCTCAATAATTTCTGGACTATTGGCCTCCCACTCCTCCCAGAGGGATAGCTAACCCGTTGGAGCTTTCTTGCGCTTTTTGGTAATCTTCACTGCTGCCATTAATTTACTCCCCCAATGGTCTTGGATTATCGTTAATCTTGTGGATTTTCAATGTTTCGGGCAGCATGAAGTACCGCAATAACATCGATTTGCTCAGGCTTGATATAATAAATTATGCGATAAGAACCCTCGATAACTTCTCGGATCTGCTCAGTTTCAAACTCCGGAACAAGACGACCCGAAAAGGGAAAATTAGCAATCTGTTCTGAGCGTCTGGTCAATCTTTCCACCAGTCTTTGAGCATATTGAGGGGAGTTTTGTGATATGTAGTTGTAGATGGATGATAAATGATTAACGGCGGTTTCTGTCCAGAAAACTTTCATGGCTCTAGCTTGAACTTAGTGCGTACTTCTGCCACAGAAATAACCTTTTCCGCCTCACTATCGGCTAATCCTGCTTCAATTGCCTGTCTCACATAAATCTCATACATCAAATCATCCCATGTAGAATTATCCGGCAATTTATCGATTAAATTTCTGGCTTTTTGTTTAATGTTTTTTATTTCCATGATGGTTTCCAAAATGACTCCTGACAGTTTACATTATAGCAAGATAGGCTCCTAGAGATGGTGTATTCTAAAACCACCGCTAACGCTCAGAATATCCAAAAAGGCTTTTCCCTCTCGATGTCCTCAACGAAACCTCAACCCGTGATTGGTGTTATTTGGTGGATAAATGCTGTATATTTACTCTCGTCGCCGCTTAATTCACACGCAGCAGCGCAGAAACTTGCTCAACATTCATTGCTGTATGTAACAATACAGGAGGAGTTTATCTCAGGAGTTCCACGGTGATTAGAGAGCTAGACCGTATTACTGTTAATCCACAAATATGTCTTGGACAGCCAACGATTCGAGGAATGCGTATCACTGTAGGATTTGTTTTGAAACTGTTGGCTAGTCAGTTATCTATTCAGGAAATCTTAGAGGCTTATCCAGAGTTGGAGGAGGAAGATATTCGTCAGGCTCTTAATTATGCAGCTTGGGCTGTATCCGATTATATCGTTAGCTTCACTTCAGCAGCCGTAACGCACCGCTAACTTTAATGATGGTGGGTGATATAATTTAAAATTCTGAGGTAAATCATGCAACTAAAACTAACAAAAATATTCCAGAAAGTTCCCGAAGGCTATATTGGTTTTGTCGAAGAATTGCCAGGAGCTAATACTCAAGGAGAGACTCTAGAAGAAACTAGAAGCAATTTAGAAGAAGCAATTGAGCTAGTTTTAGAAGCTAATCGTATATTAGCTGAAGAGCAACTGCAAGGACAAGAAGTGATTCGAGAGTCTGTTACTTTCTGGGCTGCATGAAACGCATAAACTTAATTCGTCATTTAGAAAATTATGGCTGTGAATTCTTAAGAGAGGGCGGCAATCATACGATTTATGTAAATCGTGTCAATCAGAAATCTTCAGCCATTCCGCGCCATCGTGAAATCAATGAATTCTTGACGCGAAAAATTTGTCGAGATTTACAAATACCAGAACCATGAGTGCGACTCCTGTTAAGCTGCTGTAGAGTGTAGGGTGCGTGTTTGCGGCTACTAATTTGGATAATAAAATAAAACTAACAATCCGCCGTAACGCACCAATTCTATTACTACTAATTAAACATAATCAATTACATTTAATTTACCTGTGTATCATCCCCTGTAAAATTTCTGGCAATTTATCGATTCAATTTCTGGCTTTTTGTTTAATGTTTTTTATTTCCATGATGGTTTCCAAAATGACTCCTGACAGTTTACATTATCAACTATTCATTATTAATTAAAAGGGCGATCGCAAAATTACGCCTTCTTAAAAAAGAGATTAAACACCTTCAGCAAAACCCAAAGGTTGAAACTGAGCATCATTGATAATTTTAACCGTTTCCCCCGATTGCTTAATCACAAACAAACCGCGCCGATAGGCATAGACATCTATCCCCTGATCAATTTCAATGCCTGCCACTGCCCCATAAACCCGAAACTCTCGAAATTGGGGGAAAGCAACCTTAAATCGCTGTAATCGGCTGACAAAATCATCTACATCATCCCTCGACAGTCGAGATTTACATTCCACAGCCACCAACTCGCTCCCATTCACCGCCACAATATCAATCTCCATTGCCGCCCCAGAACGCTTACTTTTCAAGCGACTCATCGTTTGGGTGACATCAATGCCCCGTTCCTGAAATAAACGCACAACCGCAGGCTCTACCATTTCTTCAACGAATCTGCCCCAGCGCGTTGTGAGGTTATTAACGGCTTTGGTCGTTTCTTGTACCTGTTTTTTTAATTCTTCCATCGTGCGATTAGCTTCCTCTCTGCGGCGATCAGCTTCGGCACTGCGGCGATCAGCTTCCTTTTGAAACTCGGCAAATTGGGCCTCAGTTCTTTCAAATAACTTGTAAATATCGGCGATCGTTACAGCGTCTGACATAGGAAGATTCTTCAAGCTTGAGGAGTCTAGTCCCATTCTAGCGACTTGGCCCAGAAAAAATGTCCCTAGCTTCTCATCCGTGTTTTTTCAATCAATTATTGACTATCAACTAATCAGCGATCGCAGTTCAAGGGGAAGGGGTCAAAGGTCAAAAGGCGATCGCGGTCAATGGATAATAGGCAATTGACAATGGATAATTATCAACTATTCATTATCAACTATCAATTAAAAATGCGATCGCAGTTTGAATTTTGGGGGAAAGGGATTAAGGGCGATCGCGGTTTTAGCTCCTGGGATTGAGTCGAACACTTATACCATCAAGGTATTGGGTTAGCAATCAAGCTATAATTAGCCAATGAACAAAAAACAGCGAAAAACCTATGACGCTATTTTTGCCGATCCCATCCGCCGTAACATCGTTTGGGATGATATCCTTAACTTAATTCAGTCGTTAGGAGGTAATATTACTCAAGGCGATGGCTCAAGAGTGCGATTTGACCTTAACAAAATTTCCCTTAACATTCATTCCCCTCACCCCCAAAAAGAACTCAAAAGATACCAAATTAAAGCTCTTCGTGAATTTTTAATTAAAGCAGGAGTAAATTAATGCAATACAAAGGCTATGAAGCTGTGATTGAATACGATGAAAACGATCGCTTATTTTTTGGTCGTGTCATCAACATAGAAGATATTATCGTTTTTGATGGTCTTTCCGTTGATGAACTAGAACAAGCTTTTAAAACCGTCATTGAACAATACTTAACGGATTGTCAAACCCTGAATAAAAACCCTAATCAACCGACTTATTCCTTATCTTCCCATGAGCGGTGAATAGATAGCTTTATGAGAAAATAGAAAGGTAGAAGGTAGGTTGGGTTGACGACTGTTACCCAACACCCCATCCGATAACCGGGCAAAATCATTGATAATTATTTGATAATAGGACATTAGTTGGGTTTCTACACTCGTCTTTAATGATGGTGGGTTATATAATTTAAAATTCTGGCTCTTCGGTTTGTGTTATGCAATGGACGGGGGTTATAAGGGATGGAACCCTTATATAGAAAGGCATTTAGCGATTTTTGTCAATTGTTTTTTATCTAGAGCGAACTAATCAATTAAGTCTCTTGCCAGATAAGGATTTA
>NZ_JAPZQJ010000251.1:0-8763 GCF_027530405.1 Microcystis sp. LE19-41.2A
TATAGAGCGATATAGAGAGCTATTACAAGAAACAAGAGTACAAAGGATTTATCTCGAGGAATTAGCCGAGAGTCCACCAGATTCGCTCGGATTAGCGACGCTAGAGTTAGTAAGCTTACCCGAAGCGCAAGTGATCAACCGGGGAAGGGAGTTAATCGTGCGAGTGAGGGAAACGGGGGTAGAAAATCGCCCACAGGAACTTTTAGAATTGATAGAGACGATTTTGATTTACAAGTTGCCGCGGATTAATCGAAAGGAGATAGAAGCTATGTTTAGTTTAAGCGAGTTAAGACAGACGCGTGTGTTTCAGGAGGCCCTAGAGGAAGGTCGCCAAGAAGGTCGCCAAGAAGGTCGTCAAGAAGGTCGCCAAGAAGGTCGCCAAGAAGGTCGCCAAGAAGGTCGCCAAGAAGGTCGCCAAGAAGGTCGCCAAGAAGGGGAAATCATCGGAAAATTGGCTTCTGTTCCCTTATTATTGCGAGCGGGGGTTAATCCCCAAGAAATCGCCGCTTCTCTGGGATTATCTCTCGAACAGGTCTTAGAATTGGCTCGCTCGCTGGAAGATAGCGATCGCTAGGATATTTTCAGAAGTTCGATTGCTGATTTCCCCTTTTAGGACGAGTATGAACCCCGAAAGGGACGACTTTCGGCAGTAGAGATATAATTTTCTTATCTTCTTTCCCCCCTTTCTTCGATGCTATCCCTACTAAAAAAGCTCTGGAATTGGCTAAAATCGCTCTTTATTGCCAGTCCAAAGGCAATTAACCCCAAAGAAGTCAAAAATACTCCTCCAGAACCCAGCGATGGGGAATATGAAGGGATATTGATGGGGTTATTCGAGCAGGTGGCAGCGGGAACCACTACCGGCGGGTTACGGGGATGGCTATACAGTCGCCATTGTAACGATAAAAAGCTGGCGCGGTGGTTAGAGGTCAAAAGCGAGGAATGGCTACAGTATCCGGAAGATTATCAAACTTTAGGGCGGGATCTGGCGGCTTTAGGCAAGGTGATGACGGGAAATCTGGGGGAAGTGTCCCAACGGATTAGCCTCCAGTTGCGCGACGCGGTGAGGGATGTTTCCGGTGTGGAGGAGGAAAATCTAGGCCCAAAGGAGACGGATTTAACGGAAGTGGTTCAGGATGCCGAATTCTGGTTTGTGCAAGGATACCAGAAATACATGAATGGGGATTTTATTGGCGCGATCGCATCCTTTGATCGAGCTTTAGAAATTAAACCCGATAAGCATGAAGCTTGGAACTACCGAGGGATTGCGTTAGATGATTTAGGCAGATTAGAAGAAGCGATCGCATCCTGGGATCGCGCTTTAGAAATGAAACCCGATTACCCTAATGCTTGGAGCAGCCGAGGGATTGCGTTACTTAATTTAGGCAGATTTGAAGAAGCGATCGCATCCTTCGATCGAGCTTTAGAAATTAAACCCGATTACCCTAATGCTTGGGTTAGCCGAGGGGTTGCGTTAGTTAATTTAGGCAGATTTGAACAAGCGATCGCATCCTGGGATCGAGCTTTAGAAATTAAACCCGATTTCCATCTAGCTTGGTACAACCGAGGGGTTGCGTTAGATGATTTAGGCAGATTGGAAGAAGCGATCGCATCCTACGATCGAGCTTTAGAAATTAAACCCGATGACTATTATGCTTGGAACAAGCGAGGGATTGCGTTAGATAATTTAGGCAGATTTGAAGAAGCGATCGCATCCTACGACAAAGCTTTAGAATTTAAACCCGATTACCATGAAGCTTGGTACGGCCGAGGGTGGTCCGTTTGTTCTCTGAGTAAAAATCGCGTTTCTACTCCCAGTCTAGAAGCTCTCATTTATCGTAAACCGATAGTAGCCCTTAATGACCGAGAACCCCATATTTTCGCCCTCCGGGAGGCACTTCCCCACCTCATTCAAGGATCGCCTCCGTGGGGGCAAATTTATCGCTATCTAGGGGAAGCTTATCTGAAACATTCCCGATATAAAGAGAATGCTAGTCCCTATTGGCGCGAAGCAATCCGACATTATCAAATCGCTTTACCGATTCTCAGCGAAAAAGACTTCCCCGAAGATCATTTAGAAATTCTGCAAGGATTGATCCGCGCTCATCTTTCCCTACAGGAAATCCCTGAAGCGCGATTCTATCAACAACAGGGGCGCCACCTTTTCACCCGACTACGCGCCCAGAAACGCGATAAACCCGCTTTTGAGGCAAAATTCAGCAGTTTTAGTCACCTAGAAATCGATTTACTGATCGAGGAAAATCATCCCCTAGACGCAATTGAACAGGCAGAATTTTATAAAAATCGTTGTTTGACTTGGATTCTCGATAGTTGGCAAGAAAACCCCACCAGTCCCGATTATGCCACTATCCAAAGCCTGACAGGTCCGAATAAGGCGATTATTTACTGGTATCTCAGCGAGGACAATCTCACCACCTTTATTATCACCGCAGAGGCTGATCCCGTCATTCTAGAGCCAGAACAGCGCCGTCAACCAGCGCGACAGTTTCGGACTTGGTTAACTGAATGGGATAAACAATACCTTGACTATGCCAGTAAAAAAGAAACGGAGAATAAACAAAATCACCCCTGGAGATTGTCACTTAACAGCCGTTTTGCCCAATTAAAACGGATTTTACAGATCGATAAAATTCTCGAACCTTTGCCGGTTTCCGTTGATTCCCTGATTCTCATCCCCCACCGGGATCTGCACCGCTTCCCCCTACATACCCTCTTCCCCGAAAAATACACCGCCACCTATCTCCCCTCTGCTCAGGTCGGTTTGCGTACCCAGTCCGGCGATTCCTCCTATTCTCCCCTCCTCAGCGTCGAAGACCCCAAAACGGAACAAAAACCCATGGATTTCGCCCAACTGGAATCAGCGATTATTAGCCATATCCTGCAACCGAGCCAGAGAATCAGCCCGGAAAAGGCCTCACGGGAAAACGTCCCCAAAGCCCTCGAAAATGCCCATAAAACCTTTCATTTCACTGGTCACGGCTTTTATGACTCTTTTCGTCCCCAAGAGTCTGCGATCGCCCTTAGCGATGGTTTATTAACTGTCCGGGACATCAACAAGCTCAACCTCTCTAGTTACCGTCTCGTCTGTCTGGCTGCCTGTGAAACCGCTCTCACCGGTAAGGATGGTATTACTACCGAATACGTCGGCCTCGTCAGTGCTTTCTTGGCAGCGGGTGCGACTAATGTGGTCAGTACCCTCTGGCCGGTGAAGGAGATTTCTAGCGCTTGGTTTATGGTTAACTTCTATCAAAGATTATTAGCGGGTGAATCCCCAGCCCTAGCTTTGAAAAATACACAAAATTGGTTAAAAAATATCACTTGGCAGCAACTAGCTCACTGGATCGAGCAACTTGGACAACTTCCCGACCTAACAGAAGGGGTCGATCGACTGGAGGCGCGGGCGGCGAATATTTTAAAGGAAGGCAGTACAATAGGGCTAGATCAGCTAACAGAATACAGTGATCCTTACTATTGGGCAGCCTATACCCTGACTGGACAGGACTAACTTATGGAAATCCCCAAAGCAATTATCGATCTTGAAGCGCTGCTAATCGCCCTCGCACAGCAGACTGAACCTTTGCCAGAATATCTACAGCGATCGCTCAAAGAAATTGAACGATTATTAAGGGAAGAACAACCCCAGGCAGCAACACAATTGCGGCAACTTGTCAAGGATTTTCCCCCCCTAGAAAAAGCTTATAAAAAAGCGATCGAAGAATTAGACGCAGCCTATGCTAACCAAGAACGCACCAAAAGTTTAAGCGTCATTTTTCCCGATAGTTTAGATTTCGAGTCCCTATTTATTAATGATGTTATTCCTAGCCAAGATTGGGTAAAAACTGCCCAAAAATTAGCTGGATCCCCCCTGCCCCCCTTGATAAGGGGGGTGCCGACAGGCGGGGGGATCCCCCTTGATCACGAGGGTGCTGATTCCCCTCGATTTTGGGATAAAGCCGATCGCCTGATGGTGGTAACGGTGGGAGGTGCGGCCCTAGGGGGATCGATTGCGGGAGTTTACGGTGCGGTTATTGGTGCGATATTAGCGGCGGGCTGCGGATGGTATATTACCTTTAGGAAAGCAAAATCAGCATAAATTTTTGATGAAGATTGTTAACATTGAAAACTTTCTTTTGTTAATCGGAACCTTGGTCATTACCGCAAGCGTGGCGCTGGTTACAAAAAAACAGCCAAGACGAGGAAACAATAAATCTTATCTAGAAATTCTTTTCGTTTCTGGGTTAAGTTTATCGGCTGTATTGGCAATATCTAAGGTGGTCTATAAAGTGTTAACCGATGAAAATTTTCAGAATTGCCTTGGCGAGGATAGTCAAATCCTTCTTTTGTTAGCTGCTGTTCTCGGTATCTATATTTCTCTTAAAGAGATTTGTAAATTATTTGAAGCGAAGTAATAGAAATGCCAGCTTTATCGATATCCAAAAGTTATACTAAATCCTGTTGAGAAGGTGTAGAATAGGCGTTGGGTTTCATGCTTCAATCCAACCTATGTTCTATAAACATTATCGGTAAACCCAAAAAAAAGGAAGCTAAATCATGAAAATTACTATCGATATTCCCGATGAATTGCTTCAACATTACAACTACAATAATATTACCCGTGAAATTTTAGAGGCTTTGGTGGTGCAGGCCTACCGAGCGGAAAAAATCACCAGTGCTGAGGTCGGAAGTATTTTAGGTCTATCTTCTCGTTGGGTGGTGGATGCTTTTTTGAAAAACCATGATGCCGATTTACATTACGATGAAGTCGATCTAGACAGCGATCGCAAAACTCTTCAGCAACTTCGCAACAAACACGATCATAGTCTTTTATGATAGTCGTTTCTGATACCTCACCTATCAACTATTTACTGCTCATTGACCAGATCGACCTATTCCCCCGCTTATTTGGACAGATTATCATTCCCGATGTGGTTCGCGGTGAAATGCTTGATGCAGATGCACCGGCCATTCTTCAGCAATGGATCGCCAATCCACCCTCTTGGCTTATCATTGAGGCTGTTCAAACGATTGATGAAACCCTAAATATTCTCGACCCCGGAGAACAGGCCGCTATCACCCTCGCTCAAACCTTACCCGCCGATTTGCTGATTATCGATGAACGCTTGGGTCGGCGAATTGCCAGCGAGCGGGGAATTCCTATTATTGGCACTCTCGGAATTTTAGACGACGCATCAAGCCGAGGCTTAATCGAGCTTTCAGATACTATAGCCCGACTACAACAGACTAATTTTCGCATTTCTCACCGCATAATTGAGAAATTGCTTGAAAATAGGGAATAAATTGTTAAAAAACTAAACGAACCTTCAGTCCGATCGCAATTAACCCCAAAGAAGTCAAAAATCCCCCTTCAGAACCTCGTGACACTAATAACTAATAACTAATAACTGAATAAAACTACATTCCCATAATTTCGTAACCGGAATCTACATAAATAATCTGACCAGTAATACCACTAGAAAGATCACTGGCTAAAAAAGCGGCCGTATTTCCCACCTCAATTTGTGTCACCGTGCGATGTAAAGGAGCGATTTCTTCCACATGATGGATCATATCAAGAATTCCCCCCACGGCCGAAGATGCCAAGGTGCGAATTGGACCGGCGGAAATACCATTAACTCGGATCTTTTGGCCACCTAATTCGGCGGCTAAATAGCGAACACTCATTTCTAAACCAGCTTTTGCCACCCCCATTAAATTATAGTTAGGAATTACCTTGACACCGCCGAGATAGGTAAGAGTGATAATACTTCCCCCTTCCGTCATCAAGGGTTTAGCCGATCGCGCTAGACGGGTTAGGGAAAAAGTGCTAATATCTAGGGATTTAGTGAAAGCTTCCCGAGGGATGGCGGTAAAATCGCCCGTTAAACCCTCTTTATCGGCAAAAGCGAGACAGTGAATCAAAATATCCAGTTTGCCCCATTTTTCCGCCACTGTAGCGAAAGTATCTTCTACCTGTTGGTCATTTTGGACATCGCAGGGGACATAAAAAGCGGGATTAAGTTCATCGGCCAATTCTCGCACTTTTTTCTCAAAACGGCCCTTTTCGTCGGGGAGATAGGTGACACCGATATTTGCACCAGCTTGATGGAGTTGTTGGGCAATTCCCCAAGCGATCGAGCGATTATTGGCAATCCCCGTCACTAGGGCGTTTTTTCCCGTTAAATCTAACATAGTTCTCGTTTCTCTTACAAAAATCTCCCCAATAGCCGACCCCAGCGAGATTCGGTATAATAGGGATACAGATAACGGGGCAGCAATGATCACCCCTCCCCCATTGTCTGGCAAAAAGCGCCCAAAACTTTTCCCAGTTTAGGGAGCGGTTATGTTTAATAGAGGTGACACTCGTTGCATAATAAAAACAATTTTCCCCTTTTTTGGATGTGAGATGGACTTATCCCTAATACAAGATAAACCCCTAGCAGATGTGTTCCGTCGAATCGGCAGCGGCAATTTCCCCCCGGTGGTGGAATTGTTCGAGCGTGGCAAAACGATCTTTTTCCCTGGAGATCCCGCCGAAAGAGTCTATTTTTTGCTGAAAGGAGCCGTTAAGTTGTCGCGAGTCTATGAAGCGGGAGAAGAAATTACCGTGGCTCTACTGCGGGAAAATAGCGTCTTTGGTGTGCTATCCTTACTCACCGGCCAGCGATCGGATCGTTTTTATCATGCCGTGGCTTTTACTCCGGTAGAATTACTCTCGGCCCCGATCGATCAGGTAGAAAGATCCCTCCGCAATAATCCCGATTTATCAATGTTGATGTTGCAGGGGTTGTCCTCGCGGATTCTGCAAACGGAAATGATGATCGAAACCTTGGCTCACCGGGATATGGGTTCCCGTTTGGTCAGTTTTTTATTGATTCTCTGTCGTGATTTTGGGGTTCCCACCACCGATGGCATCCGGGTGGATCTAAAATTGTCTCACCAAGCGATCGCAGAAGCGATCGGTTCTACCCGCGTCACTGTCACCCGTTTATTGGGAGAGCTGCGGGATCAAGAAATGGTCTCAATTTACAAGAAGAAAATTACCGTCCATAATCCCGTCGCTCTCAGTCAACAATTTACTTAAATTCTGGATGACTAGCGCTTATATTTTGGTTTTGGCCATCGTGGTTTTAGGTGGTCTGATAGCGGCGGTTGGCGATCGCATAGGGAGCCGTATCGGTAAGAAAAGGATGCGTTTATTTAATCTGCGTCCGAAACAAACCGCAACTTTGATGACGATTGTAACGGGAATTTTGATCGCCGGTTCGACTTTAATTGTCTTGTTTGCTTCTAGTAAATCCCTGCGTCAAGGGGTTTTTGAACTGGATCGTCTTTTAAATGAACGTCGTGCCGCTATTAAGGATTTGGAAAGACAGGTGAGAAAAACCACCGAGCAAAAAAATCAGGTGGAAAAGGCTTTAAAAACGGCTAAAAGTGAACAGATAGCTGTGCAGAAACGTCTAGAGGTTCTTAACAAAAATTATCAAGCTTCTCGTCAACGTTTGCGATTAGTTTCGGGACAGTTGGAAAAGTTTCGCAAGGAAGTGGCTAATTTAAACAATGAACGAGTTATTTTAACTAATCAAAAGGCACAGTTAATCAGTCAACGGGAGCAATTGTCCCAACAAAAATCAATTCTTTCTAGTCAGATAAATCAACTACAAACCACCGTTCAACTTAGAGATAAAGAGTTAGCTAATCAACAAAAGTTATTAACAACCAGACAAGCGCGACTTCAACAGTTGGAAACTCAACAAAAAACCCTACAGCTAGAAATTGATCGCCGGGATCAACGTATTGGAGAACTCGATCGCTCGATCGTCGATAAAAATTTAGCTTTGGAACAGCGCGAGGGAAAATTAAAAGATTTAGAAACCCAAATGGCTTTTCTTAAGCGGGAAGTGGAAGTTTTAGAACAATACTATCAAACCTATCAAGAATTGCGGGAAAAACAAATCGCTATTTTCCGGGGACAGGTGTTATCTTTTGGAGCTTTTCGTATTGTTGATCCCCAAGCTATTGTCACCGTTATCGATAAATTATTGCGAGAAGCGAATATAAATGCTATCCGCGCCACCCAACCAAATCAGCCTAATTTTGACCAGCGTTTAGTTAAGATCACAAAAGCACAGGTAGAACAGTTAAGTCAACAATTACAGGACGGTAAAGAATATGTGGTGAGAATCCTTTCAGCAGGTAATTATGTCTTAGGAGAAAGCGAGATTCGTGTCTTTGCTGATGTGGTTCCCAATCAAAGAGTTTTTGAGGAGAAACAGGTAATCGCTGCCGTTTCCATTGATCCCCAAAATATGACAGAAGAAGACCTACAAAAGCGCTTAGATTTACTCTTAGCTTCGGCTCAATTTCGCGCTAGAAGTGCGGGAGTTTTAGGGTCAATTCAGGTGGAAGATGGTTTATTAACTACGGTAGTTAACTTTATTGGTCAAGTCAAAAAGTCGGGTAATTCTATCGAGACACTTGAGGCAATTGCCGCTAGTAAAACTAATACGGCTGGCCCCTTAACTTTGCGTTTAGTGGCGGTAAAAGATGGTAAAATTGTTTTTAGTACGTCCTCTTAAAAGATAGCTAAAGTTAGGAGTTGAGATTAAAATCAATTCCTTCGTAAATATCGGCAAGATTTAAGCTAATTCCTAAAGAATCTAGGGATATAATTCCCCTGGCTGGGGTGTATTCTTGCAGTAACCAATTATTCTCTGAGGTTTTGCTATAGGATTCTATTAGTAT
>NZ_JAPZQJ010000112.1:0-6700 GCF_027530405.1 Microcystis sp. LE19-41.2A
TAAATTCTCTCTAGCATTTTCTGGCTCTCGGGGTTTAGGTCTCTAATCAATCTCATTGTATTTTCCTGCTGCTTCGTTTTTTTATGTATTATACTTCTTAATTTTTTATTTGGGTAATTAATTTTGCATGACTACTTATCGTTATTATTAGAGCGTCATGGGAAAAGTCATCGGCATCGACTTAGGGACAACCAACAGTTGTGTTGCGGTACTCGAAGGAGGTCAGCCGATTATAGTTCCTAACTCGGAAGGGGGAAGGACAACTCCTAGTATCGTGGGATTCGGCAAAGGCCAGCGCCTAGTGGGACAACTGGCCAAACGTCAAGCGGTCACTAATGCCGAAAATACCGTCTATAGCATAAAACGCTTTATCGGTAGGCGTTGGCAAGACACCGAGGTAGAAAGGGGACGAGTTGCCTATCATTGCCAACGCGGTCGCGATGATACCGTCAATATCAAAATTTGCGATCGGGAATTTACCCCCCAAGAAATCTCGGCCATGATCCTGCAAAAATTAAAGGCCGATGCTGAGGCCTATCTGGGAGAACCGATTAACGAGGCCGTGATTACAGTTCCCGCCTATTTTACCGATGCCCAACGTCAGGCCACTAAAGACGCGGGGATAATCGCAGGACTAGAAGTATTAAGAATTATTAACGAACCCACCGCCGCCGCCCTAGCCTACGGTTTAGATAAACAAAACGAAGATCAACATATCCTCGTTTTTGACCTAGGGGGAGGAACCTTCGACGTTTCCATCCTGCAACTGGGAAAGGGAGTCTTTGAAGTGAAAGCCACCGCCGGCAATAACCATCTTGGGGGGGACGATTTTGATAACCTCTTAGTGCGGTGGCTGGTGGAGAACTTTCAAAGCCAAGAAAACATCGATCTATCCAGCGATCGCATGGCGATCCAAAGACTGCGAGAAGCCGCCGAAAAAGCCAAAATCGAGCTTTCTAGCCTGATTACCACCTCGATCAATCTCCCCTTCATCGCCGCCGACGAAACTGGCCCTAAACACCTAGAATTGGAAATAACTCGCGCTAAATTCGAGGAATTAACCAGAGAATTAGTGGAAAAAACCCTGGAACCCGTACAACAGTCCCTCAAAGATAGCGAACTGCAGCCTAGCGATATCAATCGTGTCATTCTCGTCGGCGGTTCCACCAGAATCCCCGCCGTACAGCGATTAATCTCCCGTTTCTTTTCTGCAGGCCAGATCGATCGCTCTGTTAACCCCGATGAGGCCGTTGCTTTGGGGGCGGCGATTCAAGCTGGAGTTTTAGGTGGAGAAGTAGAAGATATCCTCCTCCTCGATGTCACCCCCCTTTCCCTCGGCATTGAAACCCTCGGCGAAGTCCTTACCAAAATTATCGATCGCAATACCACTATCCCCACCAGTAAATCTCAGGTTTTCTCCACCGCTGCCGATGGTCAAACTTCCGTGGAAATTCATGTTCTGCAAGGGGAAAGGGCCATGGCCCGGGATAATAAAACCCTCGGTAAATTTCTCCTGACGGGAATTCCTCCCGCCCCTAGGGGTATGCCACAAATCGAAGTGGCCTTCGAGATCGATGTTAACGGCATCTTGAAAGTGGCCGCCAGCGACCAAGGCACCGGCAAAGAACAAAGCATTTTAATTAGTCATACTGGAGGGCTGAAACCGAACGAAATTGAAAAAATGCGCCTAGAAGCCGAAAAATACGCCGAATTTGATCGCGGTCGTCTGCAAATGATCGATATTCGCCAGCAATGCGATAGTCTTTTCTATAGCTACGAAGTCACCATCAGGGAAAACAGCGAGTTAGTTGCCCCCGATATCCGGCAACTGGCCGACCAGAAGCGCCAACAGTTGGAAATCGCCCTGCGCGACCCTTCCATATCCCCAGAAAAGCTAAAAACCATCCTGGAAGAATTTCGTCAGATTGTCCTCGAAATCGGTACCCGCATCTACAGGGGTAAACAAGAGGACACCCAAATCCTCAACGGTACTGATTTTGAATCGATCGATGTCACCGAAAAACTGACCCGACCCACCCGCATCCGGACCACTCCCCCCAATATCTTCGCCGACGGGCAAACCTTCTCCCACACTAGAACCAGAACCTATGGTAATCTGGAAACTAAATTCAGCGAATCGGGCAGTGATGATCACCCCTACGATGGCGAAGAAATGAGTGCCAGTGACTACGAGGCCGTAGATTAAAAAGGGAAAAGCTATCAGCCTTTTCAGTGATCAGTAATCAGTAATCAGTAATCAGTGATCAGATGTGAGTTTTCAGCTTTTTTCTCCCCTTCTCTCTGCTCCCTTCCCCACTACCCCACTACCCCACTTCCCCACTTCCCCACTTCCTTACCAAAAAAATAGTAGGGATAACCCAACTAAACTATTATGTATAGTTTGTTAAAGTAACAACTAGACTTAAACTTTATTTATAAATTGCCAGCAGAACCATAGCCCCCTATGCCCACTGATTACTACGAAATTCTAGGTGTCTCGCGAGATGCCGGCAAAGAAGACATCAAACGCGCCTATCGTCGTCTCGCCCGAAAATACCATCCCGATGTTAACAAAGAACCAGGAGCCGAGGAACACTTCAAAGAAATTAACCGCGCCTACGAAATTCTCTCGGAACCGGAAACCCGCAATCGTTATGACCGCTTTGGTGAGGCCGGGGTTTCTGGAGGTGCTGCCGGTTTTGATCCCGACAATATGGGCGGTTTCGCCGATATCTTTGAGACAATCTTTAGTGGTTTCGGGGGCATGGGCGGCCAAGCAACGGCCCGCCGACGCACAGGCCCTACCCGGGGCGAGGATCTACGTCTCGATTTTCGACTAAAATTCCGCGAGGCGGTCTTTGGCGGCGAAAAGGAAATCCGCATCCGTCATCTGGAAACCTGTCAAACCTGTAAAGGCAGTGGGGCCAGACCTGGGACCAGTTCCCGCACTTGTACTACTTGCAGTGGTACTGGTCAGGTGCGTCGCGCCACCCGTACTCCCTTCGGTACTTTTGCTCAAGTTTCGGTCTGTCCCACCTGTGACGGTGCTGGAGAGGTGATCGAGGAAAAATGCGATGTTTGCGGCGGTTCCGGACGCAGACAGGAAACCAAAAAACTGAAAATTACCATCCCCGCAGGGGTTGACAACGGCATGAAATTGCGCGTTGCCCGGGAAGGAGACGCAGGACTTAAAGGCGGGCCGCCGGGGGATTTATTCGTTTATCTAACCGTGGAAACAGATGCAGAATTTCAACGGGAAGGCAATGATATTAAATCCAATATCTCGATTAGTTATATCCAAGCGATTTTAGGATGTACTATTAAAGTTAATACGGTAGATGGCCAAGAAGACCTGACTATCCCTGCCGGTACTCAACCGAACACCGTACTGATTTTAGAAAATAAGGGGGTTCCTAAATTAGGCAATCCCGTCAGTCGCGGTGATCATTGCATTACCGTTAAAATCTCGATTCCTACCCGTGTCACCGGAGAAGAACGGGATTTACTGGAAAAATTAGCAAAAGTTCGCGGGGAAACCGTGGGGAAAGGCGGCATCGAGGGATTTTTAGGTAATATCTTCCATAAATAGGGCAGGCTGAATAAATCTAAAAATCTTGTCGGATAACGGAGGCAGGGGGCGGTCGGCGGTCGGCAGTATTCAGGAGTCAGGAGATGGGAGATTATTTTATTTATTCTCCCCACACCCCACACCCCACACCCCACACCCCACACCCTGCCCCCAGGAGAAACTTTTTCAGGAAACCCTAAATAACTATGACTTTAGACCTGCGCGGCACTCCCTGCCCGATTAATTTTGTCCGCACAAAATTGCAATTAGAGAAAATGACCGCCGGGGAACGCTTGGAAGTCTGGTTAGATGCCGGGGAACCGATCGAACAGGTTCCCACTAGCCTGACAGTGGAGGGTTATCAGATAGAATCGATCGAGGACCGAGATAGCTTTTTTGTTCTCAAAGTCTATCGCCCCGATTCCTAAATGGTAGATGCACAATTAACCGATTTATACGGCACAGTGGTGGCTGTACAGGCGAATTTCTATCAGGTACGCTTGGATGCTGCCGTTATGGGCGAGAATCTTCTCTGTACCCGTCGCGCTCGCTTGCAAAAAATCGGTCAATCGGTGATGGTTGGCGATCGGGTGCGCGTGGAGGAAGCCAATTTTGATGATCGGCAGGGTGCGATCGCAGAAGTCCTCCCCCGCAGTACCGAGATCGATCGGCCGGCCGTTGCTAATATCGAGCAGATTTTGCTAGTTTTTGCCCTTGCTGAACCCGTCCTCGATCCTTGGCTGATCAGTCGTTTTTTGGTGAAAGCCGAGTCCACAGGCTTAGAAATTGCCGTCTGTGTCAATAAAATCGATCTGGGGGAACCCGAACAAATAGAGGTCTGGGGCGATCGCCTAGCTGGTTGGGGATACCGGCCTTTTTTTGTCAGTGTGGAGAAAAATAGGGGATTTGAGGCTTTATTGGCACAATTAAACCATAAAATCACTCTCTTGGCCGGTCCTTCGGGAGTGGGAAAATCGAGTTTAATTAATTCTCTAATTCCTGAGATTAATCAACGGGTGGGGGATGTGTCGGGAAAACTGCAAAAAGGTCGTCACACTACCCGTCATGTGGAGTTATTTGCTTTACCAAATCGGGGTTTATTGGCCGATAGTCCGGGTTTTAACCAACCGGATATTAACTGTTCACCGGAACAATTAACTTTTTATTTTCCGGAAGTGAGACAGCGTTTAGCTTTAGGAAATTGTCAATTTAATGATTGTACTCACCGTCGGGAACCTAACTGTGTGGTTAGGGGAGATTGGGAACGTTACCAACATTATTTAGAGTTTTTAGAAGAGGCGATCGCACGAGAACAGTCATTGCAGAAAACTAGCACAAAAGAGTCAAGTTTAAAGTTAAAAATTAAAGAAGCAGGTCAAGAAACCTACGAACCCAAATTAGCTAATAAAAAATATCGTCGTCCTTCCCGTCGCGGCAAAAATCAAGATCAGGAACGCTACGAAAATAAAACTCTCCAAGATATTTATAATGATGATTCTGAATAGAATCGGTTCGGTTGTCTTTATCTTCAGGGTTACTAAAGTAAGAATTGGGAAAAGATGTTAAGGGGTGTTATACTTTGAGTCCATTTGCTGCATTTTTTGATAGACTAATTCAGAAATTTTTGGGAAAATTTGCCAATTTTGAGCGTAGGCAGCATCTTGGGTAAATACAGCTAAAATATAAGCAACTTGACCATCATTAATATAAGCTACCTCACTACGACTGTCACTTGTCCAACCAGCTTTAGAAGCAAATTCTTGGATATTTTTAGGGTCACTGTTAGCAAAATATTCACCAAAAAATCCTTTAATGGGATTAAAATGACCTTGACCTTGATTCGGGTCAATATTTTTCCAGCTGCCATCTTGCATCATGTTTATTCTGTTCAAATAGTATCGCATCTCCTGACTAGATTCTGGTGATATAGCTTGTCCTGTAATAATTTCATACATTAATCTAGCAGCTTGTTCAGTTGTAATTTTATTTCTAATCGGATTTTTAGGATCATTGCCTCTCATTTTTAAATCAGCACCTTGAGGTTTAAACATTTTTTTAGAAGGAATGGGATAGGTTTTTTGGTTAATATTGATACCATTATAACCTGCATCAACAAAATATTGATTAAGTAGATTTCTTTTTTTTAACCACTCTTGATAGTCTGACTGGCTCATATTTTTATGATTTGATTTTGCTCCAGTGATAGCATCAACAATATTACTTGATTCTTCATTGTCTGACTTTCCGATCATTTCTTGAATTTCAATAGTATATTCTCCTATATCTCCTTGATGATAATTAACATAACCGTACAGAGCGACTAGCCAAAAAAGCTTGACAACACTAGCGGGAAATCTTCCTATATTTCCTTGATAATTTTCGCTACTATTGGTTTTAAAATCGATTAAGCTAATTGATAATTTCTCAGTTGGTAAGTTATTCTCTGCAACATAATCAGTGACATTTTTAATAATAGATTGTAGTTGGTCGTTCCGCTTAAAATTTGGCGGTCTATCGGGAGTATAAATAAACGTTTTTTGAAAATTGATACGATTATTATTATCAGGAATAGGCAAAGATGGCAAGGCAATTTGTTGATTATTAAGTTCAGTTTGCGAAGTGATAGGAGTTTTCATTGTGGGTATATCTGGGGTTTTATTAATTATTGACTGAGGAGATTTTCTGTAAGATATGGAGGACTTATCATCAGTTACATTTGTTGTTTTCTGAGATTGATTGAAGATTAAAAAACCGACCACAGCAAAAGTCATCGCTACTAAGCTAGATATAAACAGAAACTTTATATCTGATATACCAGTATGGTATTCATAATTGTAGTTAGATGTCTCTGTTTTTTTGTTATCTGAGTTATTTTTCATTTTTTTGTTTCTACTTTGTGATTAATTCAACTTATCTACGAGCTAAATTTTTAATGGTTCTATATTGAGCTATTTTCCATCGTCCCCGATCATTTTGGAGATTATAGCGAACCAATAGACCTCTTGCATAATTTTTTTATGGTATAATATAAGGTTTTGCTTTTTTCTCAATTCTTAGATTGAAGTGGAAAAAAGAATAAAATGTGATCTTAGGTCAGGAAATCATCTATAATTTTGCTATGTTTATTAGCAA
>NZ_JAPZQJ010000091.1:0-17299 GCF_027530405.1 Microcystis sp. LE19-41.2A
ATTTAAAATATCTCCTTCTTTTAATTGTTCGAGTATATTCTCGGCTAGTCTTTTCGTATAGGTTCGTTTCTTGGCGACAAAATCTAACTCTTCGCTAAAGGGTTTCTGACAATTATCGCCCTTAAATTGACGACGATTAACTTGTAGGTACACTGGTTGACCTGAGATTGGTAAATCTTTGACTAAATGTCGATGATTTTGGTGTAGTTTATCGCTCTCTAACCCACAACGAGGACAGATTGCTTTTTGATTTTTCGATTCGATTCGTCAAACTATACCGATATTTTCTAGGTGTCGATAGCCTTGAATACAGGTTCCTTGTAGGTTCAAAAATTTGTCAAGTATCATAAGTAAAACACTCGGGTTTTTGGCCATTATATCAAATCTTAACTCGATTGTCTATCTTTTGGTATTAACCTATTTGTGCCTTAAGTCCTTCCCTGTATGGGTTTCAGCTACTTTTGAGCGTAGTTGCTCTCATCGAATTTTATTTTAAGTTAATTATTTGCATAACAATTCCCGAAGAGGCCGTTCATTTTATATAGCAATTCCCATAGTTGTGAGGTACAGAGTCTTAGGTTTTGAGGAGTCAGGAGTTAAGATTTTGGTGTACCTCATGAGATTGGGAAACGCTATATTTAATTCCACCCAGCTACTTAACTGATAACTGATAACTGATAACTGATAGCTATAAAAAAACCGACCAACAAGAGAGAATTCCCGTCAGTCAGTCGGTGATGATAGGCCGAATTTTACTCAGCTTTATTTCTTAGCGGGGGCAGCCTTAACGAGTTCCAATTCACTTTCAGCGAAGTTATTGGTATTCAGTCCACCGGCGCTACCACTAAAACCGTGGTAGTTAACAGTATCAAAACGGACGATAACGGGATAGTGGATACCACTTTTATCAACACTGGCTACGGTTCCTACATCGTTGTACCAGTAAGACTCTTTCCGTTTGACTCTAACTTTGGCTCCGCGTTCGATTCCAGGCATAGCTGTTGTTTTTTTTTAGGGTTTAGTTAACAGGTTACAATCAGAGCGAGTTTGCCGAAAGGGTTTTTACTTTAAGTTTTATTGCAAATCTTGCCACTCTGTTTGGACAAAATGCCCCGAACGTCCCCATAGGTCTGCCTTTGGTGCAATGTTAACGATTGTTAAGTTAAAGGGAATGGCTGTGGTCAGGTATTTTTGGGCCGACATTCCCACATCTGGCCCGATTTGAAAAGCGGCGGCGGTGGCTAAACCTAAGCCTAATAACTGAGAAATCGGACCTCTGGGTAAGAGAAGATGAGTTCCTAAGACTAAGCCGGCGGTTAAGGCTAAAGTTACCGATAAATTGGTGCCACAACGCGGATGTAATGCCAATTGCCCCTCGCCATTTTTGAGACGATGGAGTGCCTGTTTGGCGGCGATTTGCAGTTCATTTGTATTAATCTGTCCGTAGAGATAAAAACCCCTATCGGTGGACAGTCCCCCCAGGGCCTCGTTATCCGCAGGGGAGTGGTCAAAAGGCGATTGACGACGGGCAGCCATTTCGCTTAATACCCAGACGGTGGCGTGTTCCAAGGCGTGAACCTGTCGCAGGGTGAGAAATTCTTTGAAACCGGGGATAAAGCCGATTTGTGCCAGTAAATCGCTGTCTTGCTGGGGCGAGGGGTTAAACCAGTCAAAAGAGGGGTTAGAAGGGCTACTAGAGGTCATAAAGTTGCGCTAGGGGGAGTTTTTTCGAGGAAGATTAGGGGGCTATTGGGTTGCAAGGCGGTATCCCAGTAGGTGTCTTCAATGGGAATTGACCAGGGTGGTTTCGACAAAAAAGGGAAAATCTGACCACAGGGTAACTGCTGCTAGTTCTTGCTTTAGGTAAGGTTTGCTGAATAAATCTAAAAACCTTGTTGGATAAGACTTCTAGACTTTTTTGAAATCCAAAAGTGCCGGGCATGGGAGTGAGCAGGGGGAAAATTCCGGGACTTTTTCCCTGAAAATTGGGTAATTGACCACCTGAAAACGGGTAAAACCCTACACCCTACACCCTACACCCCACACCCTGCCCCCACAAAAAACTTTTTCAGCAAACCCTAGTTAAGAAGCGAAATGATTCCAGTTATCTCGATTGCTGGTCTTGGTCATAAAAACTATAGTCAATTAGCTGTCTAAATAGGCGTTAATGATAGCAAGAGCCACTAAGGGAGCGGTAATTGTTCTCAAAATGCGTTTTCCCAGTGATACAGGCACAAAATCAGCAGCGATCGCTTGTTCTATTTCTGTCTCCGTCCATCCCCCTTCCGGTCCAATGGCCATGGTTATCTCGGTTGATGTTTGTAATTGAGAAAGTAGCGGGGCCACTGTTCTACGGGTAACACCAATATAACAAGTTGTCTGTGGGTTAGCTCCCCGCTTAAGGATGGCTAAAAATGGCTGTGGTTCTTCGATAATGGGAATAATCTGTCTTTCTGATTGTTCTACAGCTTCCCGGGCAATTTTTCGCCAACGGTCAATTTTTTGAGGACTAGGATTGACTAAACCGCGTTCTGTCAGCAGCGGGATAATCCGATAAACTCCTAATTCGGTGGCAGCGCGAACGATATCATCAAAGCCATTTTTGGGAATTGCTACCATTAAATTCACTTGTACTGGTAGTTCGCTAGTTTCGTTTATCGCTTCTAAAAGATGGGCCGAATTATCAATTATTTCCGCTAACCACGCTTGTCCTTGTCCATTTAGGGCAATAAAACGGTCATGGGATTTTAAACGAACAACTTTTTTAAGATAATGACTTTGTTCGGGTGTTAAGACAATTAACCCGTTTTCTAGGGTATTAAAATCAAGAAGAAGACGATAATACAAGGCGGTTTAGTCTATATTGCTATTGTGTTCAGAATCACTGTCAGCTAAGTAGGTAGGTGTTAAAAGTTGTCAGATCCCCCCGCCTATCGGCACCCCCCTTATCAAGGGGGGCAGGGGGGATCAGAGGCAAAATCTATCTTCAATTTAATTATAACTACTTACTTATCTATTTTAGCTTTTATGGTGTTTTTGTATAAGGTTGAGAGTAGATTAGCTTATAGCAGTTATCTTAATGGTGAAGTACGAAGTTTTCCTTTTGGGTAGTCGGTCGTCAATACCAAATTAGGTTATACTTCATGTTTATGACAAAGGCTATAACTTACTATGGCCTTACCTACTCAGATATGTTATAAAATTTATCCTCATCAAGGTATATCTTGGCCAATAGGAATTAAGACTTGACAATCCCCACTCCCTAACCCACAAAAAATTCATGGACATAACTGCTAAAATTGAAGAACTGGCACAAAAATATGAGATACCTCCCCAACTGCTCAAGGAAGCCATGGCTTTAGAAGTAGAAAAAATTACTCTAAAAAATCGGCAGCTATCACCTAAAATTGTCAAACTTATCGAAAAATATACCGACTCCCCACAATCATAAATTTTATAGATATCTTGCATAATTTATTTTTGGTAAGTAGGGAGGCACAATTATTTGTAGGATGGGTTAGCGGTAGCGTAACATAATCGGGCGTTGGGTTTCATGCTTCAACCCAACCTACGTTCATCTTAAATTCCACCCACCCACTTAGTTTAAAAACGACAAAAATAAATATTAAGTTGCATAAAATATCTAAATAAACCATTCTTAATTTTCCTGATTACTGACCACTGGCTACTGACTCCTAACCAACCACAAAATTTTTGATTTTTACAAGAGTTCTTATGACTTTGAGACTGAAACAAATTCGCTTAACTAATTGGAAATGTTATCCTAGTCAAAATATTACTTTTAACCTGCATCCCGACAGAAAAATTCAGATTATCTTCGGTAATAATGGCCACGGTAAAACTTCTCTGATGACAGGTATTTTATGGTGTCTCTATGGTGGAGATATTGTATCTAAAGAGACTTTGAAAACCTATTTTTATCGAGGTGAGGGGGATTCTTCATCAGCAGAAGAAAAAGAAATGCGGGTAGAATTAAATTTTATTAAAAACGAGAAAAATTACTTTATCAGTCGCCAAGCGAAATTAAAATTTAATGGTAGCAGTTCCTATCCTAGCGTAGAGGAAGCATTATTTTATGAAGATGGAACCATGAGAAGTAACTCTAGGGAATATATCGAAGCATTGCTTCCTAAATCTATTCGAGATTTTTTCTGTTTTGATGGCTTAAAAATCGAACAATATACCCAGATAACTCAAACTAAAGAAGCAAAAGAAGCAATTGAAAAAGTTTTGGGTATCCCGGAATTAAGAAATCTGCGTGATGATACAGAAAAAGCCTTGCAAGAATTAGAAAACCGTTTAAATAAAGCCAAGGGAACCAGTCAAACCTTTAGAGATAAGCTGCAAGAATTACGAGAATTAGAAGAAGACATTGATCTTAAAAAAGGTCAGCTTAAAAATGCCAAAGATAGCGAAAAATATGCTATAATTATCTACCAAGACGCTCAAGAAAAAGCCGCTCAGATTGAAAGTTTACGAGAAAAATTAGAGGAAATTCATAACTTAGAGAAAAAGCGTATCGGTTTACAAACTCAGTTAGATAACCTGCAAAAGTCTATCGATTCTTGGTTAAAAAAAGCTTCGATACCTTTGCTGATTAACTTTGTACAGGAAATGGTCGATGATTTGCAAGTTACTAGCTTAAAAAGCACTTATAAAACTAATTCTACAGCAATTTTAAAAGCAATACTTGACGATGAAAGCTGTCTATGTGGTCGTTGTTTAGATAAAAATTCTCGGGACTTTATCCTTCAACAAATTGCCGAACTAGAGTCCTTAGAAGTGGATAACGCCACCAGAATAGAAAAAGACCAAATTAGAATTGATTTACAGGGAATTATGCGAGATAATGCTAAATTTAGCAATTATAGTCAATTACTTTTGCAAAGAGATCGTTTAGAAGAAGAAATCGAAGAAATTAATCAACATATTAGACAGCTAAAACAGGAAACCACGGGAATAGATCAAGACTCGGTGAGGGAGATTTGGCGAAAAGTTGGCGAATCTGGTAAAAATGTTGAGATGATCCAAGAAAGGATCGAACGCTTGCAAAAGGAAATCGAAATCAAAGAAAAGCAATTAGAAAATTTACGCAAAGAAGTGGAAATTTTAGCTAGTGAAAATCAGACCACATGGATGTTATCTAATCAGGTTAAAATGGCCAGAGGTTTAAAAAATGCCACTAACGAATTAATCGAATGGCATATCGATAATTCCCAAAAAATGATTAATCAAGTAACCAGCGATCGCTATTTACAAGTAACCAACAAACCGGAGGAATATAGAGGAGTAGAAATCACTCCCGAATACACTTTAGGAATCCGTACCATCACAGGAAAATTATTAAATCCCGATGTCTTAAGTGCGGGAGAAAAGGAAGCTTTAGCTTTTGCTTTTATCACAGGTTTAAATCAAATAACCGATACTTGTGTTCCCCTAATTATGGATACACCTTTTGGTCATTTAGATCAAGAACATCAAAAAAATATTATTAACTCTCTTCCTAATTTAAACTCCCAAGTAATTATTTTAGCCACGGATCGCGATCTTCCCGATCCACTTTTAAATCTCTTGCGTCCCCACACTACCGATATTTTAAAAATACACCGTTTGGCTGCCGATGAAGATGCTTCCGTGATTGAAGTGATGGAGAATTACTAATGCAGAGAATCGATCCCAGTTTGAAGATTTATGCCTCGGAAACTTCCAGAAATTATCTACAGGTACTAAAAGATAATAAAACCTTTGAGCGCATGGTAGATGCCTATTTATTCGCCGCTGCTTTTGCCATTAAACAAGACTTCAGTATCTACGGAACCACTCTGAGCAATCGACAAGATTTAATTACTATTAGCCAAATCGATCCAGAAGTTATTTTAGCTTTAACCGCAGGAATTTATATTATCTGTAAAAAGAATTCCTATCCTCAACCCAGCGATGGCAAAGAAGTTTTAGATAAGATCTGTCAATACGCAGAAGTGGGATTAAGGGAATTAAAAGAACGCTGGCAAGGCAAAGTCAGCAATCAAATCCAAGCTGATATTGAGAGAATTATCAATAATCTCTAAAATTCTCCCTATCTAACCATCTTTTTTAGGGATAACGACAAATTAGATTCTTTCCACACTGCCAAAAAAGACGGGTTCCACGCGAATAGCAATGACACTAGCCGGACGTAAAACCATATATTCCCCTTGGATATTTCTGATCGGAACATTGATAAAATCCTGGGAATCGGCTTTCGGAACTAATTCATTACTGTACCACTTTTGAAATTCTTGGATGGTCAAAAAACGGACTTCCTCGCGATGTCCACTGCTTAAGAACAAATGTACAGCGTACTCGTCAGCTTTTCTACTCATTTTTTTAACTAATCAGATTGAATTTTTGTAATAAAGTTGCCATTAAAGGCGGGAAAGTGAGACGCAATTCGCTCAGATCCGAGAAAATTAATTTTTGGTAGCTTGGCAGGTCAAAAGCTAGTTTACCCTTTAATTCCGCTCGATTTTGATAGGTTAACAGAATTTGTCCGCCCTGTTTACAAGCGATCGCATAACCTAATTCTACACCCACTAGGGGACTGGGCAGTAATTCCGTTTCCTTTTGGCTAATCGCCGTAGCATCGGCAATAAATAATAAACTTTTGCGAATTTGGCGTAATTGACTATCACTCAATCTGGTGACATTGCCCTCAGTTCGGGGCGTTTCTTCCATGGTTAAGGGCAAACGGGAGCGTTTATTGAGATTTTCGACGGTTTCGGTCAAAACTGTTTTTAAAGCGGTGCTAGAGTCCTTAAATTGGCTTTGGGAGCTAAAATAAATGACGGGATCCAACCAAGCGCTGAGGTCCTGTTTAGTAAAGTAAATTTCTTGGGAAATCAGGTCAATATTCGAGATGACGTAACCGCCACTACCTTCGAGGTAAAATTCCACCCTTTCCCCTTCTAGATAGCGTTGGAACCAGACAGAACCCTGTATCGTCAGACTATCATCGAGAAAATCGGCTCTTAAACCCGATTTTAAGAGACTATTGCGACTTAAGCGCAAGTCGTGGGGACGTTTGACAACCTCGCGGATAGGTTCGTATTTGTCCAGATACCAAGCTTTCAGGGCAATGATGGCCATAGGTGTGGCGATTAAAGACACTCACCCATTCTAGCAGTAAGCACCGATATCCTCTCCACATTCATCGGCTAGGTAAGAAAGAGCGCGAAATCTTAACATCATTAGGTTTTCGTAGAGGGGATTTAGCTTGCAAAGGGGCGGAATCTCTAGAATTGTCCGGCTAAATAGGGTAATTTTCCGCGCAAAGGGACATTGAGCCGGAATTAGACGACAAATCCGATGAGCCAGTGCAGGTGTATTAATTTCTAGGCGGTCAATTCGTTGCCGCAGGGGTTGCCATAAATCCCATTTTGGTTGCGGTGACGGGTTTTTCCGATTGCCTTTCGACCAAGGGGCGATCCAATTAGAGACAATTATTTTATTTGTGGTATAATCTGATACATCAGCATCGGCCATAGTCTTACCTTCTATTGATTGACTCATAAGGTTCTATCTGAGATTACGACAGGGCGAACAATCTTTCCCGAAAATCCTCTGGGACGTTCGGACATTTGACCGCTTTAACGATAACATCTCTGGGATAAAATTACTCGTTAAGACTACACAGTAACGCTGGGGCTGCGGAGAGGAAATTTGAACTTTTGTACTAATTCCCGATCTCCGAGTTATCACCTGAAAGCTAATAGGCAACAGACGACAATAAGATAACGTCACGAGTGAGTTTAACTAGATTAATCTCTAAGCTTCGCCCAAAGATATTGGCTCTGATTAGAGCTATTTCTAGGTTAGCAAAAACTCAGGTTTTTTCACGTCAGCATAGTACACTTTTTCTGGGTATAAAATATCACCCAGTTTTTGTCAAAGATACGCAATCCAAGCTGTGGGGTGTGGGGTGTGGGGTGTAGGGTGTGGGGTGTAGGGTGTGGGAATTATGAATTATGAATTGGAAATTGGGGAGTTTTTTGCTGTGAATAGTAAACTGTGAACTGATAACGGATAACTGATTACTGATAACTGATAACTGATTACTGATAACTGATTACTGATTACTGATTTACATTCTTTCCAAAACGGGGATACCCAAGAGATATAAGCCTAATTTGAGGGTTCTTGCCGTTAAATCACACAAAACTAAACGAGAGGTTTTAATCGGTTCTGCTGCTTTCAGAACGGGACAATTCTCGTAGAAACGATTATACTTTTTACTGAGTTCATAAAGATAATCACATAAACGATTGGGTAATAAATCCTCTTCCACGGCACTAATTACTTCCGGCAGTTGCAGTAATTGTTTAGCCAAAATTAATTCGCTTTCATCCTTGAGAATTAGCGGTGAATTGGCACTTAAATCCTGAAAATTAATACCACCTTCGCGACTGATACTCTGGACCCTAGCGTAAGCGTACAGCATATAGGGGGCGGTGTTGCCTTGCAGATTGAGCATTTTGTCGTAACTGAAAACGTAGTTACTATGGCGATTTTGGCTGAGATCGGCGTATTTAACGGCACTTAAACCGACAGTTTCGGCAGTCTTAGCGATAAAATCGCCGGTTTCTTCTCTTTCCTCGCTTGCCAGTCTTTTTTCTAAGTCAGCTAGGGAACAGGCGATCGCTTGATCGAGTAATTCTTGTAATTTTACCGTCTCCCCGGAACGAGTTTTTAATTTTTTACCATCTTCCCCTAAAACTAATCCAAAAGCGACGTGAACCACTGCCACATTATCGGGCAAAAATCCCGCTTTTTTAGCCACCTGAAATACTTGGGCAAAATGGTTAGCTTGTCCAGCATCGGTGACATAAATTATTCTTGCGGCTTTATCTTGACGCACTCGATAACAAATTGCCGCTAAATCGGTGGTGGCGTAATTATAACCGCCGTCGGATTTCTTGACAATTAGGGGTAAAGGATCGCCCTCTTTGTTGGTAAAACCATCGAGAAAGACGCATAAAGCACCGTTGTCTTCTGTTAGCAATCCCTGTTGATCTAATTCTCTGATTACCGCTTCCAGGTAGGGATTATAAAAAGATTCCCCCCTTTCGGTCAGTTTTATATCGAGAATATCATAGATTTTCTGAAATTCCCGTCGTGATTGTTGACAAAGTAACTGCCATGCTTGACGACTTTGAGGATCACCCGACTGTAATTTTACTACGGCTTGACGGGCAGTTTCTTTAAAGTTTTCGTCTTCATCAAAACGAATTTTGGCCTTTTTATAAAAGCTAACTAAATCCCCTAAATCGAGAGCATCTGCTTGGGTTAAAGCGCTAGGATAAGCTTCTTGTAGATAGGTGATTAACATCCCGAATTGAGTACCCCAATCCCCGACGTGATTAAGACGAATTACTTGATGATGACGAAATTCCAAAATCCGAGCAATACAATCACCGATTATAGTCGATCGCAAGTGACCGACGTGCATTTCTTTGGCAATATTGGGACTGGAAAAATCGACAATAATTTTTTGACTGGGGTTAGCAGCGGCAACTCCTAAACGGTTGTCAGTAATTAGGTCTTTTAATTGGGTTTCTAGATAACCGGGTTTCAGGGTAAGATTGATAAAACCAGGTCCGGCAATTTCGGGGGTTTGACAGAGATCATCTATCTCTAGATTTTTTAGTAAAGTTGTCGCTACTTCCCGCGGTTTTTGTTTTAATTCTTTGGCTAAAGAGAGGGAAATATTACATTGATAATCGCCAAAACGGGGGTTACTAGCGGCCACAATTAGAGGATCGGTATCAGCGAAGTTTTCCCCAAAGGATTTAACTAGGGATTGGGAAAAACGCTCTTTTATTTGTTGGATAATGGCAGTCATAGAGAGAATTTAGCAGTTAGGGATTAGACAAAAATCGGGAAGGAATCGGTTAGCTTCTTGGCAGTAACCCGATTATGGGTCGAATTAGCTACTGAAGATGGCGATTGATGGTATTCTTTCAAGATTTTTTTGATGATCTTTTGTGGTGTATTCATTATAGTTTCGAGCCAACGAGATTAACACTCCAGACAACTCAGGTTATTGACCATCTTACCTGATCATAATCTGAAGGCGAATCCAATGCAGCTGGCTGCTGGGAAACATTTGCTTTAATATAGTAAGTAAGCTTTACCAATAGTACAACCATGTTAGCCAGTTATATTGATCAAGCGATGGCATTGGCTCAATACGAAATCATCGAAGAAGATGGCACTTATTGGGGTGAAATTCCACCCCTTCAGGGAGTTTGGGCAAATCACGCCAATCTAGAAGATTGCCGGCAAGAATTGCGCGAAGCTTTAAGCGATTGGATTGCTTTGCGTCTGTGTTTAGGTTTGCCAATTCCATTGTTAGCAGGAATAGATCTTAATCTCCTTCCTCAACCCATGTCTTCAATTTAAGATATGCCTAAATTAACCGCCATATCATGGCTTAATCTAGTTCAAAGATTACGAGAACTTGGGTTTGACGGTCCCTACGCTGGGGGTAAACACCCTCAAATGCGTCGCGATAATTTAACGATAATTATCCCCAATCCTCATCAAGGTGAAATAGGGGTAGGACTGTTAAAACGCATTCTCAATCAAGCGGGTATTACCAGGGAAGAATGGCTGGGAGAATAGCAGGGAAAACACCGTATTTAACCTACTCCTTAACCAATAAAACCACGGCATAAACTGCGATACCTTCTTCTCGTCCTACCGGTCCCAATTGTTCGTTAGTAGTGGCTTTAATTCCCACCTGTTCCGGATTAATTTTGAGAGTTGCTGCTAACTTGGCTCGCATCGCAATAAGGTGGGATTTCATTTTCGGTTTTTCGGCGACAATTACCGAATCAATATTATTAATCTGCCAACCTTTATCGATAATTAATTGATTAACTTGTTCTAATAATTTTAAACTATTCGCCCCTTGCCATTGCGGGTCTGTGGGGGGAAAATAATGACCGATATCGCCTAAACTAAGCGCCCCCAGCATGGCATCCATAATAGCGTGGGTTAAGACATCGGCATCACTATGACCCAATAACCCGACAGTATGGGCAATTTCTACTCCTCCTAAAATTAAAGGTCTTCCTGTTACCAATCGGTGGATATCGTAGCCGTTACCAATACGAATATTCATAGAGCAGTCTCCTTGAAGTTATATTAATTATCTTATCGCAAAAGGGAACAAGTTAGGGAAATCTTTTCCCTAACTTGTCCTTATTAGTTAATTAGCTAGGAAGGATGAACTATTCTGCTGAAGTTTTTCCCAATACAATGAAAGCTTATACTAAATTGATTTTTGATAGTATCATTAACTGCCAATCCAACTTTAAAAACCCACTTGCCACTTGCCACTTCCCACTTACCACTCTATACTTGTTAAATAAGATTTAGTATAACTCGATCGCTGTTAAAATTGCGGTAGAATCAGGAGAGGGTTGGGTTTCATGCTTCAAACCAACCTACGTTCTTTTTCAATAAGATTTATAGCGTTTTTCAGTCTGCTGAGGTACAAAAGTTATGGGTTTTAGGCACTCATGCAAAAGGGAAGAAAAATAGGTGTACCTCACTAGCTTCGGAAACGCTATAGTTAAACACCGAATTTTGAACAATTATGCAACAATTTATTCAACAGTTAAAAATCGATTTATCCTTGACAGTGATCTAGCAGTTTCATCATTTACTTTCCTAAATATCCTTAGCTAATCATCGCCAATAAACCTTGATAAAAAATCTGAAAACTAGGAGAACAATTATGAGCAGGAGTCATAAATTGAGAAATTTCTCGGGCTGCTTTCACTTTTTCTAAACCTCCTCGATGATACCCAGCTTTTTGAAGTATCTTTTCTAAGTTTTCCCAAGTTCCCCCCGTAATTTCATCGGGTTTTCTGTATTTTGCTTGCTGTCCCACATTAGTAGAAACTTTGGGATAGGCTGAGACTATAGCCTGAATATCACCAAAAAACCAAGCTTCTAGTTCTTCTATAGCAATTCTATTTAACACCTGAAATGTTTTTTTATCTTCACTAATCGTTTTGGTGATCAGTCCTGTTTGTTGGGCAATATTTTCTAACTTTTCTTTGAGCATTTGACAATCTTCATTGTCTCTATCTACAAGAATAATGATTCGATAATCATCGGGTATCCAGCATTGATAGCCTTTTAATCGCTCCGGTAGTTTTTTGATTAAATCGGATTTACCTCGAAAGGCATGAATTTTATAGGTGACATTCTCAAATAATATTTTAGGTAAAATTTGATTTAAACATTCTTGGGTAGAAAATTCTTCAACTAAAAATTCAAGATGCACTTTTTCCCTCCTTTGCTATTAAACTTAAATGCTAGGATTCCCCACATCAAAATAGTCCTCCATCCATAATTGACCCAACAAAGCACCATTTTGAATAAATTCCTTAACTCCTTGCATTGCTGAAGTACGTTTAGCTTGAGTAAAACCATTTTCATCTCGATAAAGTACCCAAACCTCCTCTGGTTTCAAACCATCTACAAAAAAGGGAGAATGAGTTGTTACCATTAATTGTGTACTTGCGGTCGCTGCCCGACATTCTTCTGCTAATTCAGGTAATAAACGGGGATGAAGATGATTTTCTGGTTCTTCTATTCCCAGTAATTGCGGAGGGCTTGGATCATATAATATAGTTAAATAAGCCAACATTTTTAAAGTGCCATCGGAGGCAAATTTGGCAAGAATTGGCTCTTGAAAAGGTGCGTCTTTAATTTGAAGTAAAAGCTGTCCATTCGGCATAATAGATGCTTCTACTTTTTCTAATCTGGGAATTCGACGAGAAAGGGTTTGTAAAATAGATTCTAATCGTTGAGGATGATCTTCTTTTAAATATTGAATAACATTAGGTAAATTGTCACCAGTTGGCGATAATCTTTCTTGCGCTCCTGCTTCTGGTTGAGTGCGAGTATTATCTGCGGTTAAGTAGGAAAGATACCAACTTGTGATAAAACGACGCAAAGCACTAACCCGGGGATGTTTGGCCAATTGTCCGAGGGTACTAACAGCTAAAAATTCCGGGGAGTCTAATCGTTCAGAAATTCGTTCATCTTTTGGTTTGGGATTTTCTCCACTAATCACTATTCCTCCCCCTTCTTTAAAGTCTAAAAAGCGATAAGGTTTGCCCTTCGCTCCTTGTCTCCACTGTAACCATTCTTCGGCAACATAAGGGCGATTGTTAGCTTCATTAATAGCCAAATGATAGGTAATTAAAGGTGATGCCAATTTTTCTCGATATTTTAATTCGATAATGATGTAACCTTCTTGTCCTCTGGTTCTTAATTCTTTAAATCTTCCCCGTCTGTCCCAAGCTTTTTTTAAACCAACAGTAAAACATTCAGAGAGGAAAGCAAAGACATCAAATATGGTAGATTTTCCGCTCCCATTAGGACCGAGAAAAACGGTTAAAGGAGTAATGCTTTTTAATTCTAAGTCCTGTAAAGCTCGGTAATTTTGCACGCGCAGATTTTCGATTCGAGGTATAGAGTTTTTAGACATTGATTGTTGCTCTCTGCTGCTTTTAGCTCGTCTTGTCCCAGATTAGCTGTTAATTTTCCCAGTTCCCGCAAAAAACTGGTCAATTTTTAGTAATCTCGCTCTTCTGGACTGGTTATAGCAAATTAGCTCTCCTGATTCTACCGCAATTTTAACAGCGATCGAGTTATACTAAATCTTATTTAACAAGAACGTAGGTTGGGCTTCGGCCGTGAGCTTTTGCCGAACGGTTGAAGCATGAAACCCAACGCTCTCCCGATTCTGCCGCACTCCGAGTTTTTTCTTGGGGATAATCTCCTAACTTCTGACCATCTACTGTCGATTACCGCAAAGGATAGCCATTTATTCTATCAGATTGAGAAGATATTAAGTATGATAACACTTGTGATTATGTTTTTCGCTGCCTTGCTGGCAGCTGCCGATTTTACTTACCAAGTTTTGATTCATTTTCCCGTACAAATCCTCAATTTTTTGGGGTCGTTACTGTCCTATGGAGTGATTGTACTGATAATTTTTGTCCTAGTGTGGATTGTGGGTGACTGATTTCTCAGGGAAAAAAAATGAGAGAATCAGCCTTAGCCAATTCTCCCCAATTTAAGCCAACTTTTAGTTTTTACTGTTCACTAGCCACTGCTTGGGGTTGTCCTTGCGGTTGGAATTGGAACATGGAATAAACCACATTGCGACGGATATCAATCATCATTTCTAAAAACATCTCGTAGCCTTCCTGTTTATACTCAATTAGGGGGTCTTTTTGACCGTAACCGCGTAAACCAATCGACTCGCGTAAAGCTTCCATAGCTTGCAGGTGTTCGCGCCATAACATATCGATTTGTTGCAGGATAAAATAACGTTCGGCATCGCGCATTAAACCGGCGCGAATATTATCCACTTGACGTTCTTTAATTTCGTAGGCTTTACGAACTTCTTCGTGTAGGAACATCTTGATATCATTGACACTCATATCCTCGACATCTTTAGCGGTAATATCTGCCAAGAGATAGACGAATTCCTGAGATTTACTAATCAGTTTTTCTAAATCCCATTCTTCCGCCGGCAGTTCGGGATTCACATAAGCCATGACGATTTCATCCATGGTTTTTTCGGCGTATTGCAGCACCTGTTCTTTTAAGTCCATCCCCTCCAAAACCCGACGACGTTCGGCATAAATAGCGCGTCGTTGATTATTCATCACCTCGTCGTATTCAAACACCTGTTTCCGGGCATCATAATAGAAGGTTTCCACTTTTCTTTGCGCGCCTTCCAGGGAACGAGTTAACATTCCCGACTCAATGGGCATATCTTCTTCCACCCGGAAGGCATCCATTAAACCCGCCACGCGGTCGCCACCAAAAATCCGCAATAAATTGTCTTCTAGGCTTAAAAAGAAGCGTGTAGAACCGGGGTCGCCCTGTCTGCCCGCCCGGCCTCGCAATTGGTTGTCAATACGGCGGGATTCGTGGCGTTCCGTCCCGATAACGTGCAGTCCGCCCCTTTCTACTACTTCATCGTGTTCTTTACCCGTGTAATCTTCATAACTTTTGCGAATTAATTTATAGACTTCCCGTAACTTTTGAATAACCGGGTCATCCGTGGGAGCTTTTTCGGCCGCGATGGCGATTTTTTCTTCTACTTCTAATTCGGGTAAACTTTGAGTTCCGTGGGTATCAACGGCAAATTTAACCGCTTCTTTCAGGGCATTTTCTACCTCTTTCGGTAACTCGGTGGGAAAAATTTCCGCCGAGGCACGCCAGTTTTTTTTCTTCTTACCCGGGGCGAATCCTTGCGGGCGATTGCGTTCTCCTAAACTGGGTAAACTAAAGGCCAAATTGTCATCCTCGGGCATAACTAATTTCGGCATTAAATACTCGCGAATTTTCAATCGGGCCATATAGTCGGAGTTACCACCGAGGATGATATCGGTTCCCCGTCCCGCCATGTTCGTGGCAATGGTTACGGCCCCGGCCCGGCCTGCTTGGGCGACGATTTCCGATTCCCTTTCCACGTTTTCCGGACGAGCATTAAGTAAGTTATGGGGAATCTTTCTTTCCTGTAATAAAAGCGAAAGCACTTCCGATTTTTCCACACTGGTAGTACCGACTAAAACCGGGCGACCCTGTTCGTGCATTTGTTGACATTCTTCAGCGACGGCGTTCCATTTTGCCTGTTCATTTTTATAGACCACATCGGCTAAATCTTGCCGACGAGAAACGCGGTTAGTGGGAATAATTGTTACTTGCAGGTTATAGACTTTTTCTAGTTCCGTTTCTTCGGTTTTGGCCGTCCCGGTCATGCCGGATAATTTCGGATAGAGTAGGAAAAAGTTTTGATAGGTAATCGTGGCTAAGGTTTGGGTTTCCTGTTGAATTTCTACCCCTTCCTTAGCCTCCACTGCCTGATGCAAACCATCGCCCCAACGTCGCCCCGGTAATACCCGTCCCGTGAACTCATCAACGATAACAATTTCACCACTGCGGACGATATAGTTAACGTCTTTTTTCTGGAGTTCTTTGGCACGAATAGCGTTAGAAATATAGTGCGCCCAGGGATTTTCTTGGTCGTATAAATCGGTGACTTCTAATAGTTCTTCCGCTCTTTTAAAGCCTTCATCGGTCATTAAAACGTTACGGTCTTTTTCGTTAACTTCGTAGTCTCCCGGTCCGTCTTCTACTTCTTGGCGCACTAATTGCTTGGCGATTTCGGCGGCGAGAATATATTTTTCTGTGGGTCGATCGATCGCTCCTGATATAATTAATGGGGTTCTCGCTTCATCGATAAGAATGGAGTCCACTTCGTCGATAACGCAGTAGTTAAAGGGTCTTTGGACAACTTCCCCCATCACTGTAGCCATGTTATCGCGCAGATAATCGAAGCCGAGTTCGCTGTTAGTGGTGTAGGTGATGTCACAGGCATAATTTTTCTTTCTTTCTTCTGGACTCATGCCGGCTTGAATTAGTCCCACACTTAACCCTAAAAAGCGGTGTACCTGCCCCATCCATTCCGCGTCACGACGGGCGAGATAATCGTTGACGGTGACGACGTGAACCCCTTTTCCGGTCAATCCATTCAAATAAGCGGGGAGTGTGGCAACTAGGGTTTTTCCTTCCCCGGTTTTCATCTCGGCGATTTGTCCTTTGTGCAGTACCATTCCCCCCAATAACTGCACGTCAAAGTGACGCATCCCTAAGACTCGGATTCCCGCTTCCCGGACAATGGCGAAAGCTTCGGGGAGTATTTCCTCGAGAATCTCCTCTCTTTGCTCATAATTTCTCGCTTTGTCCAATCTTTCCTTAAATTCGCTGGTTTTGCTCCTTAATTCCTCATCGGACAGGTTTTTAATGTCTTCTTCCAGCAGGTTGATTTCGGTGACGAGGGGCTGAAATTTTTTAATTTTGCGGGCGTTGGGATCTCCGAGTAGGGCTTTTAACATAGCAGTTTTTATTCTCTCGCTTCGATTGGCTCTTGGTCTGTGGTGTTAACAATTGTATCACTCTCGTTGGGAGTGGAGAATCATTTATCGGTGAACAGGGACGGCGTTGTCAGATTCAGAAGAGGAAAGATGCAATGCTCCCAACTGATTCGGAGCATCTTTCAATTTGACAACGCCGATTGTAGGGCTAATTCATGAATTAGCCCTACGCCGATTGTAGGGCTAATTCCACTGCTAAATCGAGCGACTCTTGTTCCCCACTTAAGCCCAACTATCGGCACTATTCGTTCATTAAACACTAATTG
>NZ_JAPZQJ010000576.1:0-3626 GCF_027530405.1 Microcystis sp. LE19-41.2A
AATCTCTACGATAGCGATTATCAACTTTGGTTAGAAAACACTATCAACCAATTGCGTCGGGGGGATTTTCAAGCGGTAGATTGGCAGAATTTATTAGAGGAGTTGGCAGATTTGGGAAAAAGTGAACGACGAGCATTAGAAAGTTTATTAACTCGACTCCTAGAACATTTACTGAAGTTAACTTACTGGCAATACCAACGGGATTATAATCAAGCTGGATGGAAAAAAGAAATTCGCAATTTTCGGATTCAGATCAAAAAAATTCTTAAAGATAGTCCCAGTTTAAAGTCCTATTTAAGGGAAATTTTGCAGGAATGTTATCTCGATGCTCGCAATCTGCTTATTGACGAAACCGAATTAGATGCCAGTATTTTCCCTCTGGAAGTGTTAGCTAATCTCGAGGAGATTCTCGATCAAAATTGGCTGCCGGATTGGGAAGCTATCAGCAAGGATTCTGAACAGTGCAATTAAGGGGTAAAAAATGATGAATATTACCAGGCCAAATCTCTACGATAGCGATTATCAACTTTGGTTAGAAAACACTATCAACCAATTGCGTTGCGGGGATTTTCAAGCGGTAGATTGGCAGAATTTATTAGAGGAGTTGGCAGATTTGGGAAAAAATAATCGACGAGCATTAGAAAGTTTATTAACTCGACTCCTAGAACATTTACTGAAGTTAACTTACTGGCAATCCCAACGAGATTATAATCAAGCAGCATGGAAAGGGGAAATTAGAACCTTTCGGAAACAAATCAAGAAATTACTGAGAGATAGTCCCAGTCTCAAACCCTATTTATCCGAGATACTTGAGGAATGTTACAGCGATGCTCGGGAGATAATTATTGATATAACCCAATTAGATGCCAGTATTTTCCCTCTGGAAGTGTTAGCTAATCTAGAGGAGATTCTCGATGAAAATTGGTTGCCTAATTGGGAAGCTATCAGCAAGGATTCTGAACAGTGAAATTAAGGAGTAAAAAATGATGAATATTACCATTCCCAATCTCTACGATAGCGATTATCAACTTTGGTTAGAAAACACTATCAACCAATTGCGTCGGGGGGATTTTCAAGCGGTAGATTGGCAGAATTTATTAGAGGAGTTGGCAGATTTGGGGAAAAATAATCGACGAGCGCTTAAGAGTCTCTTAACTCGACTCCTAGAACATTTACTGAAGTTAACCTACTGGCAATCCCAACGAGATTACAACCAAGCAGCATGGAAAAAAGAAATCAGGAATTTTCGCCTACAAATTGCTGATCTTTTAGAAGATAGTCCCAGCTTAAAGTCCTATTTAAGGGAAATTTTAGCAAAATGTTATCTCGATGCTCGCAATCTGATGATTGACGAAACCAGATTAGATGCCAGTATTTTCCCCGTGGAAGTATTAGCTAGTCTGGAGGAGATTCTCGCTGAAAATTGGCTGCCGGATTGGGAAGATATAAACAGCGATAAATCTTCCCAAGCGAACTAAAGATTAGCTTCACCTACCCGGTTTACAAACATTATAATCTTCGTGAGAGATAACCGCTTCTGGGACGAGGAGATTGCCGTGGTCGCGACAGATGAGGCGATAATTGCGGGTAACGGGGATACTGATAATAAAGCGATCGTGTCGCAATCGTTTACCGTGGAAATCTCGATAATTGCGGTGATCTTGCAATCCTTGCAGGATTTCCCTAGCTTTAAGTACCACATTTTTCGGTAATTCCCGCAGATCGATCGGATCTTGGGAAAAAGTGGCTTCCCAGGCATTTTTTTGACGTTTTCTTTCTTCCCAAGCGGCATCTAGTTGAGCGCAATGATGGCAGACTTGGCCATAACCCTTGTGACCACAGGGAAACTTCTTCTTTCTTCTGGACATAATACCATCTGTCTGTAAGGCTGTGAGAGAGTATTCAAAAGCGGTAAAGCTTGCTTCACTTTTGGCAGATGGAGAAGAAAGTCTTTACCTAGTGATTATCTATACTTACCAGCATACAGGGATCGATCCCTCGTTTGGCCATTGACCAGCAAGAAAGTTGATCTTGGTTAGTTGGGGCCGGCTTTTTGGATAAGACTTTTAGGCTTTTTGGCTATCAAAAAGTGCCGGTCATTGGAGTGATCAGGGGGAAAATTCAGGTAATTTTTCCCTGAAAATGGGTAAAACCCCACACCCCACAACCTACCCCCAGGAAATTTGCTCACCAGCAGGATCAAGGCTGCTTAGAATAATTCCCATTCTTGGGTTCTTAAACGTTTGAGAATGGCCAAACGGCTGCTAAAATAATTGGCGCACAGACGACTATAATCGGTTAAACGCAGGTTATTTAAGCTAATTGACCAAGACCAAATATAGGCCGCTTGGGTGAGATACTGAAGACAAGATAATTCACCATCGGTTAAAGGCACTGTTTCATCGTAGCCTTGGATGAAACCATGGCGAACCTGGCGATTTAAGCCGGATTGTAGGGAAACTTGCAGAAATTTAGCGATATCAAAAACTCGCCAACCATAACCGCACTGATCGAAATCAAATAGGGTCATCTGATTATCAGGGGTGATATGCACATTACCACTATGAGGATCGCCCCAACAAATGCTCCAATAGGGAGATTCTGTCGGTAATTTAGCGGTTTCTTCCTCTATTTCCCCAATGGTTTCTAAAACACAGTCTAGGTCGCTCGGTCGTTGGTGCAGAAAAGGTGCGATAATTTGCAGGGAATCGTCGAGAAGATATTTGAGGTTGAGGGGATGACGATAGGCTAGGGTTTGAAAATCTGCTGTCACCCGATGTAAATTAGCCACGATCGCCCCTAAATGATAGGCTTGTTCTATATCTATGTCCCCAATAGCAATTCCTCCAGGAGCATAGGGAAAAAGGACGGCGTAACGTTTCCCTTCCGGAGCCTTAATTTCTACGGATAAATCACCGTTTTTGGTGCGAATTGGCGCAGCGACGGGAACCTGAGAGCGATCGAGATAATCTAATAATTCTAACTCGAAGTCTATTTCCATTTTGCTGCGCCAATGGCAGTGAGATACGCGCAAAATGTAGGGAGTTTTCAGGGTTTCGAGGAGATACACATCACTTAAACCCCGATGCCAAAATTGACAATTTTTCGGTACATCAATCTCGTAACGAGAAAAAACTAAATCTGCTAGGGCAGCAGGAGCAAGAGTGGAGTAGAGTGTGGGAAAAGTCCATTCTCCAGTCCGAAAATTGGCAGCGGGAGAACTAGAAGGCAGTAAATTGAGCGAAGCCAGAAAAGTCGTCACGGTTCCCTCCCGATGCAAGTATGGACAACGCTCGCATCATCCTATTTTATAGCCCACATATATTACAAATTGGTTCGAGCGCTCCGTATATTTCGCTACATTCCTCTGACTTGAAAGAGGGTGTAGGGTGTAGGGTGTGGGGTGTAGGGAAAGAAACCTCTTTCATCTGTGGGGGTGAAAATTTTTTCATCGGGACTGACTCCTTACCCCACAGTTAACTTTACTGGCTCTTCGGTAATTGTTATGCAATGGACGGGGGTTATAAGGGATGGAACCCTTATATAGAAAAGCATTTAGCGATTTTTGTCAATTGTTTTTGCTCTAGAGCGAACTAATCAATTAAGTCTCTTGCCAGATAAGGATT
>NZ_JAPZQJ010000579.1:0-6036 GCF_027530405.1 Microcystis sp. LE19-41.2A
CTGGGACTTTTTCTCTGAAAATTAGGTAATTGACCAGATGAGAATCGGTAAAACCCTACACCCCACACCCCACACCCCACACCCTGTCCCCACGAAAAACTTTTTCAGCAGACCCTAATTAGGGGTCTCAAGACCCCCCTAGCGGCCACCGAGAAAACCTTCACCAGCTAAGTATTTTTACTCAAGTCTCTGGAGGGGGACAGCTTATGTGACAGTTGAGGGTGCGGAATGTGGGATGAATAATACTTTAAAGTTTTAAAATCAAAATAGAGAAACAAAAATCAATTTCAAAATCATTTTCCTGTTTTTTAGACAAAATTAGTATTGTTATTTAAAAACAGACGTTAATTTTTTATGATTATTCGATTCGTTTTTGGATTTTTAAAATAAATTTTCCGAAAAATACGGTTCGTCAAAATACGGTTCGTCGGTGCGGAGGTTCCGAAAAACGGGGACCGAAAAGATCGGAGCGGATATCAAGGGGCGGGGGGTTGTATAATTTCTGTGACCCGCGAGATACCCTGTCGTGATCGCTTTTGTCTTAATATCATGACCGACCTCTCTATTTTCAGTAGTCCGCCAGTTTTCTGGCTACCCGATCGCCTGAGCGAGCCGAATCCTTGGCTCGGTCACATTCCCTTCGCGTTCTGGCTTGTGGACGCGCTGAAACCGCGCTTGATCGTCGAGTTGGGAACCCATAGCGGCAACTCCTACCTCGCCTTCTGTCAGGCGGTACAGCGCTTAGAGATTCCCGCCACCTGCCGGGCGATCGATACGTGGCGCGGCGACGAGCAGGCGGGTTTTTACGGCGAAGAGGTGTTTTCGGAACTCTCTGGCTATCACGATACCCGGTACGGAGGATTTTCGCAATTACTCCGCTCCCGTTTCGAGGACGCGGTGAAGGATTTTCCCGACGGGTCGATCGACCTGCTCCATATTGACGGACTCCATACCTACGAAGCCGTAAAAGGGGATTTCGAGATGTGGCGGGGGAAACTATCCGATCGGGCGATCGTTCTCTTCCACGATATCGAGGTATGCGAATCCGATTTCGGGGTTTGGAAACTCTGGAAAGAACTCGGCGATCGCTATCCCCGTTTTTCCTTCCTCCATAGCTACGGATTGGGGGTTCTCGGTTTCGGCCGCGATCTACCCGACCCGTTGCGGATATTGTTCGCCCTCGATCGAGATCTGGCCGCGTGCGAGGACATTCGAGGGCGATTCGCCCGGTTGGGAAACGCCCTCATCGATACCTTCGCTCTTCAAACGATGCGGGAAGAAAACGCTCGCCTAGCCGGGCGGATAAAATACCTTGAAGCGAGCGAGCGAGAAATTCACGATCGCTGGATCGAGTATCAGGTCTACGGGCGACGGGTACAGGTGGAACTAGAGCGCTCGAGAGAACTCCTAAAAAAATACCGCGACGGCTACCATCGAACCCGCAAAGCGTGGGAAGAAGCGAAAATACAACTGCAACAGGCCAGCGAGGGCTGGGAAAGCGCCCAGAACATCGTTCGATGGATGGAGACGAGCTTCTTCTGGAGGCTACGAGAATTGTGGATCGATAACAAACCGATGTAACCCCTAGCAAGCGGACATTATCCCGAACCGATACAGACACACCATGACTCAGGAAGAACAGATCGCGCGACGGAAATCGGCCGTCGAATCTCTATCCCGATTACAATCCCTGCAAAACGAGATCGAGCGAAAATACCTCGATCCCCCGCTGCGAGACTCTTTAGTCGAGAGCTGCGGCCGTGCCGTCCGGAAAGCGTTCCGAAAAAGCCTCGATCTAGCGGTGGCTCTCACCCCAGCCGCGCTCGGCACCCCCTTGGAGGGATGGAAAATTGTCAGGATTCTCGCTAAGAGCGGTCTATTCGACGAGAACTACTACCGACAGCACCACCCTGAGATCGACGGAGTCGCTCCCCTCGACCACTATCGATTGATCGGTCGGTTCAAGGGCGCGTCGGTGAGTCCGCTTTTCGCTGTCGATTATTACACCGCCCGCTATCCCGAGACGATCACCTCGAATCTCGATCCCGTGATTCACTATCTCACCGTCGGCTGGAAAAAAGGCTACGATCCTCACCCGCTATTCGATACCGCCTATTACACGGCCCGCTATCCGGAGGTAAAAACCTCTGATCTCCCGCCTCCAGTTCATTATCGGACAATCGGGGCGAAAAAAGGCTATAATCCCCACCCGCTATTCGATACCGAGTATTACCTCGCCAATAGTCCAGACCTCGCGGGAAGCGATATCGATCCCCTCTCCCATTTCCTGATCTGGGGAGCGATCGCTGGACGGAATCCCCATCCCCTCTTCGATATCGCTTATTATCGCCGGCAGAATCCCACTGACGCGAATCCCCTGATCGACTACCTACAGGAACCCTCCTTCCGAAAATACGATCCCCATCCCCTCTTCGATCGCACCTATTACAAAAAACAGATATCGATCGATACGAATCCCCTACTCCACTACAAGAACGAGGGCTATCGTCTCGGCCTCGACCCTCACCCGTTATTTAAAACCGCCTTCTATCGCGAACAACTGCCCGAAGAGATGGGGGAAACCGTCGATCCGCTCTCGGATTATCTCGTCAACGGGGTCGCCGCAGGACGCGATCCTCACCCGCTCTTCGATAGCCGTTACTATCTCGATCGTAATCCAGGAGTCGCCCGCGAGAAAATTAATCCCCTCTTCGACTACTGCCGGGGAGGTGCGGCCGAAGGGCGTTTCGCGTGGTCGGCCGCTCGATTCGATCACCCGTTCCTGAACGGGTACCGATCGGGGGAAATCGGGTTTTTACTGGAGGGAAATCCAGACTTTCCCGACCCGACGAAGGAAAAAATCGCCGTTTCCTGTAGCTCGATCGGTAATTATTTCATGGGGGAGATCGCCGATATCCTCGCGGCCGGTCTGTCGGCGATCGGGGTGAAAACCCTCCGGCTCTCGGAAAACGATTCCCTCCCAGCGGACATCACGCAGGAAATTATCGTCGCACCTCACGAATTTTTCTATCTGGGAAACGGGGTCGCACTCGGGAACGACCGATCTCGAATCACCCGATCGATTTTGGTCAACGTGGAACAGCCCCAAACTGCGTGGTTTTCCAAAAGTTACGATTTCTTGCGCCAGGCTGCGCTAGTCCTCGATATTAACTGGCAAACGGCGGTTTTCACCCGCGCTCTCGGACTCTCCTCGTATTTCCTGCCGTTGGGGTATCTGCCGGGGTACGCCCCTTTCGCGTGGCAGAAGGAAAAACCCGATCTCCTTGCGTTACGAAGCGTCCCGCGGGAGCGTTGGCATTCTGTCGAGAGCGTCGATTCCCCGTGGGGTGATCGCCCGATCGAGCTGCTATTTATCGGTTATCTTAGCCAACGCCGACAGGACTTTTTTGCGACAAACGCCCGATGGCTTCATCGCTACCGCGCTTTTTTCCATATTCCTCCCCTAGACGGTCCCCTGATCGCGGGAAAAGGCAACGCCCTCACCACCGAGGCAGTTATCGGTTTAAGTCAACGGAGTAAAATCCTGCTCAATATTCACCAAAGCGATCTAAGCTATTTCGAGTGGCACCGGATCGTTTTTCACGGTCTCTGGCAGAAAACCCTCGTGATCACCGAACCCTGTTACCCTCTCCCCGGTTTGATTCCTAACGAACACTATATCGAGATTCCCGCCGAAAAAATGGAAGCGAAAATCGACGAACTCCTGAATACACCCGCGGGGCGCGAAGAGTCCGAACGGATTCGGAACGCCGGCCATCGGGCGATCATCGAACTTTTCCCGCTAGAGGCGATCGCATCGCAGCTTCTCTCCCTAACGGCGCGCGTTACTGACACGGCACAGGAGAAGGAACGGAAATGATCTTCACCCATCCCCACTCGTTACTTTTTGAAAAAAAACGATCTCGTCCAGTGAGCGTTACCGTCTGCGTTAGTCTCTATAACTATGCGGACTATATTCGGGAAACGCTGGATTCGCTCCTCGAACAGACCCTAGAAGCCTTCGATCTGGCGATCATCGATGACGCTTCCAGTGACGCTTCCGCCGAGATCACCTGCGACTGGCTGAAGAAAAACGCCGAGCGCTTCGAGCGGATTCTACTCGTCCGACACGATCGCAATAGCGGCGGCCCCTCCGCCCCCCGGAACACGGCGATCGCCTCATCGGATACCCCGTTTATTTTCTCTCTCGATGCCGATAATACCCTCTACCCCCGATGTCTCGAACGGTGTTTAGAAGTGATAGAAGATACCGGGGCCGAGATGGTTTATCCCCTGATCGAGAAATTCGGGGCGGAAACGGGAATTTTGGGAAATCAGAACTGGAGCGCGGAAATTCTTGCCCGTGGCAATTATATCGATAATATGGCCCTGATTCGGAGAACCGCGCTAGAGGCGGTGAATGGCTATTCCTATATGTGGCTCTACGGCTGGGAGGATTTCGATCTCTGGTGTAAATTCGTCGAACAGGATTTTCAAGGGGTTTTAGTGCCAGAAATCCTCGCCCGCTATCGGGTTCACCCGAAATCGCTCCTACAGGCCCACACGAAGTCAAGAGCGCGCTCTGTTACCGAGGAAATCCTCGAACGACACCCGTGGTTAACAATCGATCTAGAAGCGATCACTTGAAACTGATTGCTTCTCGTTTGGCCAGTCTTAAAATCTTACAACCCTGATTAACTAGGTTTTTCAAGGTGTGGAACCCCTTCAAGATAACCCGATGAATCACAGCTTAAAATCTAGCCTATCAATGGAGAAAATAACAGTCTCTGCAATTGTCTCTACTTATTCTAGACAAGCTAATGATAATCGCTTGACAATTCCCTCGATCGAATATAGAATCTTAAAATCTTATACCCCTGATTAACAAGGTTTTTCAAGGTGTGGAACCCCTTCAAGATAATCCGATGAATTATAGTTTAAAATCTAGCCCATCTATGGAAAAAATAACAGTCTCTGCTATTGTTTCTACTTATAAATCAGCCGAATTTATCCGAGGATGTCTAGAGGATTTAGTTACACAAACCCTTTATCAAAAGGGAGAATTAGAAATTATTGTTATCGATAGTGCTTCCCCCGAAAATGAACGGGAAATAGTCCTAGAGTTTCAACAAAAATATCCGAGAATTATTTATCAGCGGACGGAGGCAAGAGAAACCCTTTATCAAGCTTGGAATCGCGGCATTAAACAAGCGCGGGGACGTTATCTAACCAATGCTAACACCGATGATCGTCGCTGTTTCAATGCCCTAGAAATTATGGCTAGTTATCTCGACCAACATCGCGAGATTAGTTTAGTTTATGGCGATCAATTAATTACAACCATTAAGAATGATACTTTTGCCACTACCTCAGCTTTAAAACGCTGGAATTGGCCTGATTATTCCTATCAAGAGCTGCGGCAGAGATGTTGTGTAGGTTCTCAACCGATGTGGCGCAAATCACTTCACGATCGATACGGTTATTTTCAAGAGGATTTTCGCTGTGCGGGCGATTATGAATTTTGGTTAAGAATTGCTAGCCAAGGAGCAAAAATGTCCTTAATTCCCGAGATTTTGGGCTTGTATTATTTAAATCTGCAAGGATTAGAACACGGCAGTAATGGTCAAGCTTTACGGGAACATTATCAGGTATGTAAGACCTATCAAATTCCTCACCCAGAAATTGTCGATATAGCAGTTAATTCTGAGCCAGTTAATGTCGAAAATTTAGGTATACCTCTAGAGAGCGATGAACTAGAAAAATTAAAGATAATTCAAGCTGTTTCTACTCGTAAAACTCCAATAACTGGACTTCCCCGTTGACAAAAAGCCATAACCTGTGCTGTAGGAGGGATTAAAAGAATTTCCGCCGCCCCGTTACTGGGTACAAATCAGGGAAACTCCCAATAAATCTAACGCTTTTTGTTGCAGTTGGGTCGGTCGAGTTATCTTAGAAAAACGATAACTTCCCTCCCTAATCGTACATTCCACTGTATTCAAGCAAATTGTCCCCAGGTCTTCCAACAAAGTCCGAAAG
>NZ_JAPZQJ010000131.1:0-2109 GCF_027530405.1 Microcystis sp. LE19-41.2A
AAGTAAAGCCCAATTTTAAAAGAGAGTTTCCCCGTAAAAATCCCAACTTGCTAGATTGACAAAATTGTATCGGTAGAATTACTGAATAGCTGATAGCTGGTAGCTGCGGATTTATAACTTGCGTTCGTAACTTAACAATGTATTTTGTAATAACATTGCCACCGTCATCGGACCGACACCCCCGGGGACAGGAGTAAGATAACTAGCCACTTCTAAAACCCCAGCATAGTCCACATCGCCCACCAAACGGTCAGCGACGCGATTAATACCCACATCCACCACTACCGCACCCGGTTTTACCATATCTTTAGTGATTAAATTGGCTTTACCGACAGCAGGTACTAAAATATCGGCACTTCTGGTTATTTCTGCCAGATTTTCCGTGCGCGAGTGAGCAATAGTTACCGTAGCGTTTTCCTCCAATAACATTAAAGCTAAAGGTTTCCCCACTAGAATACTGCGACCCACCACCACCGCGTGCTTACCGGCTATGGGAATATTATATTCTTTCAGCAGTGCCATGACCCCCGCAGGAGTACAACTGCGGATACAGTCATCACCCCGCACTAAACCGCCTAAATTGAGAGGATGTAAACCATCAGCATCTTTTTTCGGGTCAATTTGGTAGAGAAGGGAAACCGCATCTAAATGCTTAGGTAAGGGTAATTGAATTAAAATCCCGTCCACCCGCTCATCTTGATTGAGACGGACAATTTCCGCTAAAATTTCTAGTTCACTTGTATCGGTGGAAAAATGACGACCAAAAGAGGCCATACCGATTTTAGTACAAGCTTTCTCCTTATTGCGGACATAAACGGCACTAGCGGGATTATCCCCCACCATCAACACCGCTAACCCCGGAGGTCGTCCCATTGGAGATTTTAGCGTCTGGATGCGCTCTCCTAGACCAAGTTGGATTTTTTGAGCTAAGGCTTTCCCGTCGAGAATTTGGCAAGTAGTTACGGACATTCTATGATAATACCGAGAACAAAAATCTTTCGGATCTATTCTATGGTCAAAAAGATTGGCTAATGGCACTCGTTAAGGTTAAAGCAAGAATGTCTATCCAGACTCGTGTAGGGCGCATCAGCAGTTTATTATTATTGCTAGGGTTATTCGGTTGTAGTACCCTTGCTGACCTCGGTATTGCCGTTCCCTACATCGGTGATCCTCCCCTAACAGCGATCGAGCAATTACAGGAAAAACCAAAAGGCACTTTAGTTTATCTTAGGGGAACCGTGAGCAATTATGCCCCTTTTTTAGCGGGAGGAGCCTATCTTTTGCAGGATAAGTCTGGTAAGATTTGGATTCGCACCAATAGCAATAAATTACCCCGTCAAGGCGAAGAAATCGTCATTAAGGGCAAAATTGACTTTGAAGCTATTCCCCAGGGTTCCCAAACCGTTAACGAATTGTATGTGGTGGAATTAGAACAGATGGATGCAGTAGCAGTTAATTCGGTTCCCACTCCTTCTCCGTCCCCAGAAATTAAACCTTCCCCCACCTCAGAAGTTAAACCCCCAGAAAATAATTCTCCCCCGGTCTCCACTAAACCCCTGGAAAATCCCCGACAGGTGACAATTCCCAGCGCAACCGCAACAAAACCCCCAGAAACTCCCGTCGTTACCCCCGTTAAACCCAATCCACCCGTGCAACCCGTCGCGGAAGCGATTCCCCCCAAACCCCCCACAGTGATTAAACCCGTCCAAGATCCCCTCGATGCTTTCTTTTTACCCCATAAACAAAACGAGAAATAGCTAGGGTGTGGGGTGTGGTGCGATTCGTTGGCTAGAAACTAGACAGTAAGACGTTTAGAGGATTAGCCGCTTGGTAAATGTAGTACCTTGATAACTTTATAACCATACAGGTGCGGGTTAGTAATAACCTTAGTCCTGTCCTCTAGATGCCTAGAGTGACGGCATTTCCTGCTGCTTTAGACTTGGTACATCTGAGGTAGTGAGCGAGGAAAAAAAAAGCGGTATCTGATAGCCTAAATCAGAAACCCGTTGAGCCAGAACCTATGGATAGCCCTGGGGCGAAGATACGAATTAACCATCGTCAACACCCACGAGCCAAAAGGCTGACAGGCTCGAAACAAAAGTTAACAGA
>NZ_JAPZQJ010000541.1:0-2977 GCF_027530405.1 Microcystis sp. LE19-41.2A
TTTACCAGTTTTGAGGTGGCCAATTACCTAATTTTCAGGGAAAAAGTGCCTAAATTTCCCCCCGATCACTCCCAGATCCAGTACTTTTTGATTGACAAAAGGTCTAAAAGTCTTACCCAACAAGGTTTTTAGATTTATTCAGCAAGCCCTAACTAACTGGCAATAATGATAGCGAGAAAAGAAGTGGTTTAGTAGTGCCGAATTCTCGTTCCCGATCATTTAGGAGGTAGGAAAGATGACAATTTATGTCACCCGCGAGGGATATAAACTGGTGGCCGATTCCCCACTGGAATTGGTGGAAAAATTACAACAATGTCAGGGCAGAATGACGGAAACAAGACAGGACTTCATGACTCGGATGGCTGCACAGATGGTAGCCAGCCAAGGCGTTACTGTTCCCATCACCGATCCGGAGAATTTTATCGCCGAGCTAATCCACAACGATTTTCTGAGCGTGGTGGACAGTATTGATGGCTGAAAGTCGGCCGGGGAATTGGCGGCAAAACTTCGCCCCTAGTAACCCTAACACTCAACCCCACTACCCTAGGTCAAAAAGCAAAATTTCCGAGTCTTCTAGAGATTGAATAGCCAAGGAAGTTTCCTCGCTAATTGCCGCTCCATCCCCCGCTTGTAAATGCACGCCATTCACGGTTATTTGCCCTCTAGCCACCTGTAACCAGGCATAACGACCTCCATCTAAGGAATGGGTGAGGGACTGGTCTAGGGGCAAAATTCCCGCGTAGAGATTAACGTCTTGATGGACTTTAACCGCGTTGCCGGCACCGGTGGGAGAGGCGATTAATTGTAAGGTATGGGGAGAAAATTCGATCGCTTTTTGTTCATAACTGGGTTCTAGGTCTTTTTTGTCGGGAATAATCCAGATTTGCAGGAGATGGAGGGGATTAGTGGCAGAATGATTAAATTCACTGTGTTTTATTCCTGTTCCTGCGCTCATCCGTTGAATTTCACCGTGTCGAATCACGGAACCCGTGCCGAGACTGTCTTGGTGTTCTAGTTCTCCCTCCAAAACATAGGTTAAAATCTCCATATCGTGGTGTCCGTGGGTGTGAAATCCTTTTCCCCCAATCACTTTATCCTCATTAATAACTCTTAGACTCCTAAAATTAATCTGTTGGGGATCATAATATTGGGCAAAAGAAAAAGTATGATAGGTATCCAACCAACCATAGTTAGCGTGGCCTCTTTCCTCAGCTTTGCGTATAGTAATCATCGGTTTTCCTCTTTTTTATCTCTATTATATTCTCAAGGCTTTTTGCTAGATCAACTAAGGATAGCTGATGGGTTTTGTTATCCCTTTTCTGTCAGAGGAGGGATAGGAAGTGTAGATAGTCACGGCAAGCGCATCTTAACAATCCTTGACAAAATAAACCTAGAGGGCGATTTGGGTATATTTGGGTAGAATTTGCCCTCTCAATTGTTAAGCAACAATCGACCAAATAGGTCGAGTTTGTAACTATTCTGATTGACTGCTATCATTTGAAATGCCTACACAGCAAGGGGCTGACAAAATTGGCGAATTGTCAACAGCGTTTGAGCTGCGCTTACCCGGGTAAATAGTGTAATAAAACTTAATAAATTATCCTGATTGATGACTTGACAAGAAAAATTATTACTGTAAAATTGCAGGAAAGAATGTAGTTACTCGAAGGAGTTTCAGTCAAATGATTAATACTCGGTTAAAACCCGTCACTACGGGTCTCATTGGTGCTGTGGGTTTGGGGGTTGCTTTATTAGGGATGCCAGAAGCGGTGAAAGCTGCAACAGTAGTGGCAGGAACAGATTATCTTAGTTCACCTGCAGGCTCTAACTTTGTGACTATTGATGGATTGGGAACAGTCCAATTAAAAGGACTACCCTTTGGCCCTGGTAACACTGATACTACTGTTGAACGGCAAGCTGACTGTGTTTTTAATGCGGGTACTTGTAATATTCCTATTGAGATGACCAATCTCTCTTTAATAAGCATTGACCCGGTAGCTATTAATGGTCAGTTAGTTGATCTGTTTGTTAAGATTGCCCCCGGAAGCAGGTCAACTGGGATAATGACAATCAATCAGGATCATACATTTAGCTCTGTTTTAAACTTAGATTGGCAAGTTCTAGCTGCTCCAGTAGGTAGTGGGATGCAAAATGCTATATGTGTGGCTGAAATTGCTGCATTGCCTGGGTTTGAAGCTGACTGTTCTTTGCTTACCCCAGATCAATTAACGGCTAGTGGAAGTTGGGGATCAACACCTCCTCCTGGTGCTGTAATTGTCAAAGGACCGGTCGGTGATCAAACAGCGAATCTTCATACAAATCTGGGTGCTGATCAGATGGACTTTTTCTTGATAGGTGATGTTGAACACAATCACAGAGACTATGCTGCTAACCATACAGTGAGACAAGCAAAGGTACCCGAACCTTCAACTGTATTAGGCTTAATTGCGGTAGGTTTAAGCTCAATAGTCGGATTTAAAGGCAAAAAAGAGCCAAAATAAGCCTTCGATCGCTTCTTTTTTACCAAGAAAAAGCCCCCCATTGGGGGCTGAGGAAGAATGTAGTTACTTCTTGGAGTATAGCAAATCATGTCGAGAACTGGCAAATATAGCTCGATTTTTGTTTATTGTTGCGGTAAAAACGCCTAACTGTAGCATTTGGGCAGATTACTTCATAAGTTGCAGTTCAGCTGGCTTGAGCGAGATTTCAGGTCAAACTTAAGCCAAATCTCGCCAATCTATCCCTAAATCTTGTAATTTCCGAGCCATCTTTTCTGCCACTTCTTCAGGGGTGGGAACAAGTTTACCTTCAGGGGTAAAAAAGCGTAATTGGCTGTCTTGACATCCTCGCCGCCCTAAAAGTGCGGCGATTCCTAAACCTCACGATTTAAGTTTCTGCTTCCACCACCGTCGCATACCACAGTTAAAAAACCATGTACTGTCTTACACAGAGTCCACAGACTTTCGCCCCATTTCAG
>NZ_JAPZQJ010000647.1:0-2524 GCF_027530405.1 Microcystis sp. LE19-41.2A
AAGATTAAGGGTCGTCGCAGTTTACCCAGGGAGTAAGAGCGAGATTTTCGGGCAGAATCAGGAAAAACAGTGAAAGAATGCAGAAAATGATTCATAAATTCCAGCTAAATTCTATAAACTGCGCCACCATGCCCAGAGGAAAAATACCAGCAATTTGGTTGTGTGTTCCCTTTTCTATTGTAAGGACTCCCTGTGCAAAAAAATTTTTTCTCGAAAGGTAAGCTGCCCGCGCATTTAAATTGCTTGTTGAGATAAGGCACTCATGCAAGAGGCAAAAGGGAAAAGAGGTAATAAATAATCGGTTTTTAATAACCGGATTTAGCAGGGTGAGAGCATCTCAAACGCTATTGACAATTAGCCAATTTTGTGAACCGCTTGCTGTGTGGGCATTTCAACCCGCATTTCTCACAAAAAGTACGATCACTAACCCCCGAAGCCTTACAAAATCTGGGTTTTGACTGGGTGATCGCCTTGTAGCAAAAACGACAGTGTGTTGTTAGGATTCAACTTAAGCTCATCATCAATTAGACCTTGAAAAAAGAACAAATTTAAAATGCGTATTTTTAGGTTAATTAGTTGATAAAGTCTCAATTTTAAGTAGAGAATGAAGTCAAAAGCTTGCGATAATTTAATGATTAAAACTATTTAAAGTATGTCAAGTTTATGACTCCTAGTTCAGACCAGTCTCCACTCAATCAATTAAATTTTGGAAAACTCAATGGAAGACAAGTAATCGCTAATTTTGAGGGAGGAAAAATCACCTCAGATGCAGGAATTATTTTGATGGCAGAGTTAGACCAAAAGCTAAAAATAACGGCTCGGTTTGCCGAATGTTTTCGAGATTATCGAAATTCATCATATCTAGATTATTCAGTTCATGAACTACTCGCACAAAGAGTTTATGGGATAGTTTTGGGATATGAGGATGTCAATGATCATGATAAATTACGTCATGATCCAGCTTTAGCAATAGCATTGAAAAAACTAAATTTTATTGACTCAGCCCAAGCAAATTTAGCGGGAAAAAGTACAATTAATCGACTAGAATATTGTCCGGAAACAGTCATCAATCAAGAGAACAGTCGTTACCATAAAATCGAGCCTAACCCCAAAGAAATTGAAAAAGCTTTTGTGGACATCTTTCTAGAATCCTACAAAAAGCCACCGAAACAAATTATTTTAGACATGGATGTCACCGATGACCCAGTGCATGGAAATCAAGAGGGAGCGTTTTTCAATACTTATTATAAAGGAGTGTGTTATGCTCCTTTGTATATTTTCTGTGAGCATCATTTATTAGTAGCTAAACTCCGGTCTTCTAATGTAGAGCCTGCTGGGGGAGCATTAGAAGAATTGCAGCGAATAATCGGTATAATTCGAGAAAAATGGTCAGATACGCAGATATTAGTACGAGGAGATAGTGCCTATTCCCGTGAAGATATCATGAAATTTTGCGAAAGTCAAGCAGGAGTTGATTATGTTTTAGCAATGGCAACGAATAGTCAATTAAAATTACGAGCGACCGATGTAATTGAGAAAGCTAAGGCAGATTACGAGCAAAGACTTCAGCCAGTTACTGAATTAATGGAGACGTTATTTTCTCCCGATGAAGAGTTAGGAGAATTGGCGAAATTGGTACCAGAATCGACTTGGTATCGTTCCCTATGTTATCAAACCCAAAAATCCTGGAGCCGTTCAAGAAGAGTGGTGACAAAAGTTTGTCCTGGTAGTGAGGGCGTAAAAATTCGCCACGTTGTGACTTCTTTACCTGCATCAAAGATTCCCCCATCTAAACTTTACACTGAAAAATATTGCCCCAGAGGGGAGATGGAAAATCGAATTAAAGAGCAACAATTAGACTTATTTGCTGACCGGACTTCGACACAGACATTTGAGAGTAATCAATTAAGACTTTGGTTGTCATCAATGGCTTATGTTTTAATGCAAGCTTTTCGTCAAAATTGTTTGGCTAAAACTTCTTTTGCCAAAGCGACAGTGGGAACAATTCGCCTTAATTTCCTTAAATTAGGAGCTAGAATTACTGTTAGTGTCAGAAGAATTTTAATCGCAATTGCCAGTTCTTGTCCCTATCAAGATATTTTAGCGATAGCTTACTCTAGAATTCAAGCGATAGCGGGAACTGGATAAGTTGAAGAGTTTTCAAAGATCATTAAATAGTCTTAAAAATGGCTGCTTATAAATTCAGCTAACTTTGTCGTGAACATTTTCCCTAATTGACGGAATTTTTCCAGTAATTCAGGAATTTTTTGATTAGTTTAGTCAGATTATTCCTTGATAACTAAGCGGGTTTCTCTTATTTTTGAAAAACACCAACTTTTAACCTCCAAATTAGGTTCTTAATTCAGTTTGTGAGAAATGCGGGTTCAAGTGATACCAGTCAATCAGAATAGTTACGAAATATTCACATTTGGTCGATTTTTGCTTAACAATTGAGATGGCCAATTCTCCTCAAATATGCCTGAATCGCTCTCTGGGTAAGCAAATCACATAAAGTTGATTTTGT
>NZ_JAPZQJ010000588.1:0-4154 GCF_027530405.1 Microcystis sp. LE19-41.2A
TCGGCGGGGGGATCCCCCTTGAAACGGGGGGGGCCGATCGGCGGGGGGATCCCCCTTGATAAGGGGGGTGCCGATAGGCGGGGGGATCCCCCTTGATAAGGGGGGTGCCGATAGGCGGGGGGATCCCCCCTTAATCCCCCCTTAATAAGGGGGGTGTCTGACAACTTTTAACACCTACCTACTTAACTGATAACTGTTATTTTTCTGCTGCCCAACTGTCGGGAGTGTAGGTTTTTAATGCCAAAGCATGGATGGCTTCGGTAGCCAGTGCCGATTGTAAAGCGCCATAAACCATTTGATGCTGTTTAACGCGGGTTTTGCCGGCAAATTCGCCAGAAATAACCACCGCTTCCAAATGATCGCCACCTCCCGTTAAATCCCGAATCATCACCTGTGCATCGGGGATTTGTTCTTGAATCATCGCTTCTACTTGGCGAAAGTCAACCATCGTAACTCCTCAAAAGAATTAAAGATACTCTGATCCCATTGTTACCGAAAGCTCGTCAATGGGGACAAAATTTACTGCTGTGGGGGGGAGTTGTTAGGAGTTGCGGAGGTGGGAGTCGGTGCGGAGATGGGTGTACTGACAAATCCCATCTCGTAGAGTTGTTGATAGCTTTTTTGTCCTAATTCACTGGTGGGGTTTTGGGATTGAATCACCTGAATTAACAAAGGAACCGCCAATTCTGGCTGATTTTGCGCCCTATGGACCAAAGCAAGCTGATAGGTGGCTTCATCCCGCAGTTGTCCGGTGTTTAAAGCACTTTGACGCTGAGAATCGAATACTTTCGGGTCAATTCCTGAGAAACTATTAGCTAATTGCAGATGATAGTTAGATAGTTGGTTAAAAATCCGACGCGCTTGATTGAGTTTGTCCACAGCGACATCGTATTTAGCGGCATTAATAGCGGCGTTCGCTTCTTCCACTAAACGTTGTCCCCCCTGAAGACTCAGGACACTATCGGCTTGATTTAAGGGTTTTAATTCGTTAGGATCGCTGGTGGGATTGTTAGAGTCGGGGGTTTGTGCTTGTCCGTCAGGTGCGATCGCTATGACTAAACCGATCACCAGAGTGAGCAGATAAATTAAACTATAAGGCTGTTTTCGCTTAACCATAAAATTTCTCGACTTAATGTTCCTGATGGGAACGGCTATTTTTTCTAACATCGACAACTGACCTATAGTAGCTTTTTTGGGGCAGTTTCGATCCGACCCCAGCTTTCTAGACGTTAGATTTAGCGGTTTTGTCGCCATGGCAAGCGCTGATTTTTCCCGAAGAATCAGTACAAGTCCCCAAAAAGTTAGTTTATCCCCCCGATTAATGGTTTAAACACCGATAATTCCCCCCTTGCAAGGCTGTCCAGATAGAATAAAGAGAAAGTAGGAGTTTAGTTAAAATGTCTTTATCGCTGATTACCCGTAAGTTTACGGTGGAAGAATACGAAAAAATGGCAACCGAGGGAATAATCAAACCCGATGAAAAAGTGGAATTAATTCGAGGAGAAATTATCAAAATGTCACCGATGGGAACTCGTCATGCTTCTAGTATAGATAGATTAATACAATTATTCTATCAAAAATTAGGACAGAAAATTATTCTCAGGGTGCAAAATCCGATTAGATTAAATAATAATTCTCAACCAGAACCAGATTTAAGTTTACTAATACCTCGAGCGGATTTTTATGTTGCTGCCCATCCCTGTCCTCAAGATATCTATTTAATTATTGAAATTTCTGATTCTACCCTCGATTATGATCGCTATACTAAAATCCCTCTTTATGCGGAAGCAAATATTCAAGAAGTTTGGATTGTCAATCTCAAGGAAGAATGTTTAGAAGTTTATCGCCATCCGCTGCAGGGTAGTTATCAAAATATTCAGAAATACTCTATAAATGAGAGGGTTTTTATGACATCTTTTCCCGATATAGAATTCACTATTGCAGAAATATTAGGAGTGTAGTTAAAATGTCTTTATCACTGATTACCCGTAAGTTTACGGTGGAAGAATACGAAAAAATGACAACCCAGGGAATAATCAAACCCGATGAAAAAGTGGAATTAATTCGAGGAGAAATTATCAAAATGTCACCGATGGGAACCCGTCATGCTGCCTGTATAGCTAGATTAACACAGTTATTTTATCGAAAATTTGGCGATCTTATTCTCTTAGGAGTACAAAATCCGATTAGATTAAATAATAATTCTCAACCAGAACCAGATTTAAGTTTACTAATACCTCGAGCGGATTTTTATGTTGCTGCCTATCCTTGTCCTCAAGATATTTATTTAATTATTGAAGTTTCCGATTCTACCCTCGATTATGATCGCTATACTAAAATCCCTCTTTATGCAGAAGCAAATATTAAAGAGGTTTGGATTATCAATCTCAAGGAGGAATGTTTAGAAGTTTATCGCCATCCGCTGCATGGTAGTTATCAAGCTATTCAGAAATATTATCGAGGTGAAAGTATTTTTATTGAATCCTTTCCAGAAATAGAGTTAACTTTAATTGAAATACTCGGTAATATTTATTAAATTAAATTCTAGAGCGTTTATCATACCATTTTCTTTATTTCTGGCAGGCATCCTACTATTATTTTTCTAAGAGATGGCGGTACTTTTCTCCGAGATTTTCCGTTGCTTTGGTTAATTTCCCCTTTTCGTCTAGGATAGGCAGTTTCATGATTTCCGATGAAGCTTTAATTAAAAGTAGTACCTCCCGAAACTTGGCCACATCTTCCTCTAGATGAGGATTAAAATTAGCTCGTGACTCCAGTTCGGTTAAACTCTGAATAGCTCTACTATTCAGACTATTAACGAGGTATTGTAACTCCTTAATTCTGCGCTGAACTTGTCCTAAAAAACTCTTACTTTTATCTAACTGAGCTATTTTATTATTCACTTCCTTGGCGTATTCGATAGCTTTAGTTAGGGCTTTTTTCCCTTCTCCTCCTAAGACAAAACCACCAATCATTAAAGCAGGTCCAACGGTAATACCTCCTAAAACCACTGTTCCCAAAGCCATACCACCACCACCGGCAGCTAAAGAACCACCTCCTAACCATGCTAAGGTAGCATTCCAAGCGGCTGCCCCACTAAGTCCACTAATTGCTGTTCCTGTACTAGCAGTACCGAAAAGACCAATTAATCCTAGGGTTCCCTGACTGGCTGCCGAGGCGACTCCCACTACTTTTAAACCCCCCACAGCCAAACTTTGCGCGTCTAACACTTCTGCTTTAAATTCCTTGAATTGTTGGGTAGAAAATCCCTCAAACCCTTCTAAGAAGCGTTGATGGAATTGGGAGGAATTTTGACCAATTCTTTGACTATTTCTTTGATCAATTCTGCTAATAAACTTAACAAATCTGCCGATAGTGTTGATTTTGACATTAATTTGCAGTTGACCGTATTCTTCCGCAAATTTTTGGGTAGCTTGAAACTTTTTTTCTAGGGATTTATTGGCTTTTTTATATCTTTGTTCGGCACTTTTGCCAATTTTTTCCGCCTTTTGTAGCTTAGAGACACCATCAGCACCGGCACTAACACCCACACCAGCAGTAACTAAGGCCGCCGCACCAAGAATAATCGGGATAATAAAGATCATGACCGAAAAGCTCCTAGTCTATTCAGTTTTCTCAAATTCTACCAACATAGTTAAAAAAAAATCAAGGAGGTGCATCTCACACTTGCAGAAATACCGACAATCAGCAATTATCAGTGACTCTTAAATTATGGCTCTTCTCGACTTTGTGTGATAATTTTTGCTTATGAAATCGTGAAATGTTTACTGGGAAAGACTTTTAGGACTATTTTGTTAAATAAACTATCAGTATAGACCTCATTTCCACACAGAAACCAGAAGAGCCTAAATTAGGACTTGCTGAATAATGGTAAAACCCTTTGAAAATAAGGCTTTTGACCTGTTAAAATCTGATGTTAGTGCAAGAAAATAGGATTGGGACATTCAAAAACCTTGCATTATTCTCCTCATAGTACACAAACTGGTACAAAAAAAGAGGGCAACAAAGCCTGAAACGACCGACTCCTGACTCCTGACTCCTGACTCCTACCCCCACGAAAAACTTTTTCAGCAAACCCTAAATTATTACAGATGCGTCAGCGGCTGCCTGTAAGCATCCCACCGAAAAACTAA
>NZ_JAPZQJ010000525.1:0-14747 GCF_027530405.1 Microcystis sp. LE19-41.2A
TTCAAAAACCTTGCATTATCCTTCTTGTGGTACATCGCTTGGTACAAAAAACAAGGGCAACAAAGCCTGAAACGACCGACTCCTGACGACCGGCTACTGACTCCTACCCCCAGGAAAAACTTTTTCAGCAGACCCTACTTATTTAACCCCCAAAAAAACTGGATGTAAATCCAGTTTTTCGGGTTCCTTGTTTTTTGGTTCATGAATAATGCAGGTTAGGGCTTGCTGAAAAAGTTTTTCGTGGGGCAGGGTGTGGGGTTTTACCCATTTTCAGGGAAAAAGTCCCTGAATTTGCCCCCTGATCACTCCCATGCCTGGTACTTTTTGATTGACAAAAAGTCTAAAAGTCTTATCCAACAAGGTTTTAAGATTTATTCAGCCAGCCCTATATAACTGATTACTGATTACTGTCGCGGCTGCACGGGGAAACCTTGACGCTGAAGCATTTCCGCCGCATCTTGGCCCGGTTGATAGTTGATGCCGAGGGTAGAGGTGGCCGTATCTTCGATGATTTTGGGAGTGAGGAGAATAATCACCTCCGAGCGATCGTTGCGATTGGTACGACTGCGGAATAAAGCCCCTAAAATGGGAATATCCCCTAAAATAGGCACTTTTGTCTCAGAACTCTGTTGGCGCTCTTGGATAATGCCGGAAAGAATTAAACTCTGTCCATCCCGGAGACGAATTAAACCAGAAGTCAATTCCCGACGAATCAGAGGGGTAAGGGTGTTGACTGTTCCACCACCGCTATCAAATTGAATTGGAGACCCCGGAGAGCCGATGGTAGGGCTAACCGACAGGGAAATAAAGCCGTTATCATCCACCTGATCGATGTTTACCGCTAAAGTTAATCCAGCATCGGCCAGTACAGGGACAGTGGTGCGTTCGCCACTGAGAGGATCTACACTTGTCTCCACACTTTCTAGCACTTTCTCGGTGAGCTTAACGGTGGCCTGTTGACCTTCCTGCACCACTAGGGAGGGATCGGTGAGAATCTTGGCATTTCCTGTCTGAATTGACGCTTGCAGGGTCATCAGGAATTTTTGGGGATATTGGAATAGGGTCGGGGGTTCGTAGGTGAAGACAGGTGGTTTAGGGGGTGTAGTGACTCCGGTGATGGGATTGAACGTACCTGGCTCACCAGGAGTGAAGTTACTCAATCCGGGCTGAAAAGGGTTACTAATCCGACCAAAACTAGGGCGCGAGTAGGGTGTTAGACCCCCTGAAAAGTCATTCGGTCCCTGGTTAACACGGCCAAAAGGAGCGCCATTCTGAATGTCAATAAAAGGTTGAATTTCTGCTGTCCCCGTACCCGATATGATATCGAAAATCGGCACAACAGGCTGTGCAAAAGCCCCCGGTCTGCCTACAGTTGAGCTACTAGGTGGGTTCATATTACCAAAGTTCAGCACTGCCGCCCCGTTATCTTGAACAAAGAAACCATCGTTAAAACCGAAGGAAAAACTACTGTTAAAACGGTCTGTATTGAGTAGGTTGACATCGATAACTTTGACATTAACTACCACCTGACGGCGACGGGCATCTAGTTGGGTTAATAAAGAGGTGGCGATCTGGACTTGCCGCGCTTCGCCGATTAAATTGATAGAATTAAGGCGCTCGTCGGCGGCAACTCTTAAACCAGTTAAAAGTAAGGCAGCTTTTGAGCCTTTCGTTTCTTGGGGGGCCAGTGGCTCTAGGGTGGGAGGAACATCCCGGCGACCGATGACTCGTCCGGTGAGGGGATCGACGATATCCTCGGTTTGGGTAACTAAACGCTGGTATTCTGCCCCTTGGGTAGCGAGGAAAGTGGCGGCGGCGACAGATTTAACTTGGTTGAGACGCAGGGTGCGGCTAATCAGATTACGAGCGCCTTGGGGTAATTGCGCCCCAACAAAGATAGTTGTACCCTGACGGTTGGCCTGGAGTCCAGAAACTAACAACACGGCGTTAAAAATGCTTTCCACCGATTCGTTAGTAAATTCCAAGGAAACTGTCTGAGAGGTGGCGTTAGTTTCCCCCTGGGCGCTGGTGAAAACGACGTTATAACCGGCATAGTTAGCAAGGGTCATTAACACTTCTCTAGCGGAAGCTTCCCGGAGTAAAACACGAGGTACAATCATATTACGCTCGAATTTGACCTTTTCGGCACTAGCATCGATGTTAGAGATGGCAATATCTCCCACCGGTGGGGCGACAGCCCGGGGTAGGGTGGGAGCGCCGGGGGCTTGGGGTGCGCCTTGAATGATAATTTCGGGGTTGGGGACAAGGGGCGCACTTTGGGCCAGTAGTTTTTCACTAGCTAAAATGCGATCGCTGATCTCCTTTTCTACGGCATCGGGGGTGGGAACGAAATTCTTAGGTCTTTTTTGTAAATTTTCTTGACTAAACTCTTGCGAAAATTCAATTTTTGATGTACTCGATTTTAACTCTGAACCATCGAAGGAAATGGGGGTTTCGGCCAAAGCGCTCAGGGGAGCCATCAATAAAAACGAGGCAATTTGGGGGATAAACAGGGCATAACGGGACGAATTCACTTTAATTTCACTCCTCAACAATTGGGGGATTCAACGGATAAAAAACGGAATACTCGCACCGGAATGAAGACCATTTAATCACTGAAAGTTCTCCTATTGGGGCGGACTAGCGGGGGGTTGGCCTTCGGCGGGGGGGGGCGGTGCTAATTTCGCTAATTCGGCGGCATTGAGAGGAATAATCACATCGAGAAGAAAGGTGGTAGTAACGGGTTTATCGCCTTGGGGAACGATAGTGGCTTTATTTTTGCCAGTACTAACCACTTGAACCGCCGATCCTTCCTTTTCCATCTGGGTATTGAGACTGTTGAGCAAAATGAGCGGCTGTAATCTTTCTAAATCCCGAATAACCTCTTGAGTGTTAGCATAGTTCCCTTCGATCTTGACGTTAAGAGTTTGACGTTTGAGCTTATTATTAACCGCGCTACCGAGGGAACCATCGGAAACCACCACTGGTTCTAGTCCTTGGGGTTGGAAACTAATCAGCTTAACATTGCGAGACTTAAAGATATTACTAATATCTAAGAGAATTGTGCTTAAGTTCTTTTCTTGAGCAAAAAGCGCGAGAATTTGCTGTTTAGTTGCCTCTTTTTGTTGCAACTGACTCTCAATTTTTGCTAATTCGGCCGGTCCGAGACCGCTTTTTTGTTGATCTATCTGTTGTTGTTTGCCAGCTGCATCGTTTTGCAACTGTTGCAAGGTATCATAAGCGGGCATCACCCAGTTAAAAAGCAGATAAAAAGAGCCAAGTAAACCCACCACAGCGGCAGCGATGCCACTATTGCGGGGCGTAAAAGTTATCCCGAAAGCGACAGGATACTCCTCAAATTCCTCTAATTCCCGATCTTCAAATTCTTCGGTAAAGGTCATGGTTGAATAGCTCCTTGGCGTTTGAGAGTATTAATCCTCGTGATAACTCCGATCGCTCCATTCCGGGCGAGATTGGGCAGTTGTTCCGTAGCGGGAGTATCACTTAATTGGGCGGTGATCACAAATTGAACCGCTTGGGGGAAAGTAATATTAATATTTTTGTACTGATTATCCACCTCTACGGGTAAATCGGCCAGGGCAGCACTTTCGATCACCGTTTGCCTACCCTGTAAAAAAGGAGAAGCTTGTAGGGTTAAGAGATAATCATTGACTGCTTCGTAATTACTGGCAAAACCACTGATTTTTAAGCGAGTAGCCCGATTCTGTTGCCCTTGATCTGGGGCAGCGGGAACCTCCACCTGCTGCACACTGGTTAGCTGGACACTAGGGGGAGTTTGTTGGCGAATTTCTTGAAGAATAGCTGACCAAGGCCTAATCTGATTGAATACAGTTACCAGAGCTTCATTTTCTTCTCCTACCGCCGTTAGTTGCGCTTTCATGTCTTCTAGCTTTTTGCTTTGGGCTTGCAGTTGACCTAATTCCGCGTCCAGTTGCTGAATTTTGGCCTGAGTTTCGCTGGTTTGCCAACCGAGGATTAAACCGAGTAATCCCGTCAGTGTCAATAATCCGGCCCCCACTCCCACACCGATCAACAGGGGTGTTTGTTTACGCAGGTTAATAGCGGTGGAAATCTTGGCTGCGGGGGTTCCTTTCCCCGTTTGGCTAAGATGGCGATCCTTAAGAAAATTAACGTCAAGACTATACATAATTTTTGTCTATACCTCCCGTAATCCTAAACCGATAACTGTTCCTAATCCCGGTCTTTCGGTATTAGGAATCTCTTGAGTTGTATCTAAGTTCAGTGATGCGATCGGATCGATTGCCATGGTGGGGACGCTGAGACGTTGAGTAAAGTATTCGTCTAGTTGCGCTAAACCGCCCCCGGGACCGGCTAAAAGTAACTGGACGATTTCCAGTTCATCACTTTGGTTAAGATAGAAATTAATCGATCGCCGTAACTCATCGGTTAATTCCCCTAAAACGCGCATCAGTGCCGTCATCCCGGCGTTAGTAGGGGCCCCAGAAGTGCCGGTATTGGTGCTAAGACTATCAAAGGCAGTAATCGGAATTGTCATCCCCAAAAGAATCTCAGGACTGCGGGAGGTGGGCAAATTCATCGCCCTGGAGAGGGCATTTTGTAGCTGGAAAGTGCCGATGGGGACAGTGCGGGAAAATTGGGGAACGCCGTCCACCACGATGGCAATTTCCGTGTTATCAAATTCTATATCAACAATAACGGCAGCTTCATTGGAACTAAACTGTCGCAAATGTTCGCGAATCGTCCGAATTAGGGCAAAACTATTAATTTCTAGCACATCTACCTGTAATCCTGCCTGTTGGAAGGTTTCCATGTAGGCATCGGTAATCTCCCGACGAGTGGCTACCAGCAAAACCTGCACTTTTTCGATCCCGTCTTCATCCTGAAAGTAGCCTAGTTTTTGGTAGTCGAGATCCACTTCCTCGCGAGGATAGGGAAGGTATAAACTAGCCTCATGATTTAAGACCAGATTTCGCAATTCCTGATCGTCCAATTCCGAGGGAATGGGGATCATCCGGATAATTGACTCGCGCATCGGCACACCAGTAGCGACTCGTTTGCTGTTAATTTTATTTTCCTTGAGGACTTCTTGGATTAATTCCGCTAAAGCGGGGGAATCGACGATTCTTCCCTCCTCAAAGATGCCTTCCGGGATATCCGACGAACAACATTTAACTAATTGATAATTTTGTCCCTGTTTGGCGATCTGAGCTATGTTAATGCGCTCTGGGGTGATCTCTAACCCAACACCTTGAGGTTTTTTTGTCAATAGCTTTTTAAAAAAACTTACCATAGATTTTCCTGGGCAGCTCTAAGAGAATTAGTGATTAACAAAGCCAATAATTTTTTGACCTGATTTTATCTAGGGTCGATCAAGGCAGTAAATCAGTCTATAAACGATCCTGACTGGGTAAATTACCCAGAAAAGGTAAAAATCGAGAAGGAGAGAAGCTATTTCGTCCCTAAATACTAACCCGATTATCTGTGTTCAGATCGAGGTTAATCTTAACTGGGTGAGAGGAGAGGAAGTGCCTATTGATAGTGACATTGTACTCAATTTTGGTGAAAGAACCAAGTCCAAGCTAAAAATTGGCCATTACCCCCCCCTTTTTTTTTCTGCTCCACTAGATCAAGTCAGCTTTCCCTAGTTAGGGGTTGCGGCAAAAAGTTTTTCGTGGGGGCAGGGTGTCGGGGGTCGGGCATCGGGTTTTAAGCTAAGAGGCATTTTCACGGCCCGCCAATTCAAAAATGAAACGCAGGACTCCTCAAGACAAAAGTTCAAGAAATCTTAGAAGTTATTAAAATAATACAAAAATAAACTCAACGTAAACCTAAAACATTGTCAAGGAAAATCAATCATGTTTCTCCGTCCTTTCTCTATCTTAATTACCCTCTGTCTCGGTTTAGGCTTCCTTTCTCTCCCTCGGCCCGTTCAATCTTTACCTTTAAATGCGATCGCTCAAGTCAATGCTGCCTCAACTGCTCTGGACTTTTTCCATCAGGGAGTAAAAAGATTACAACAAGGTGATCTAGAGGCTGCCATTAATAGTTTTAATGAAGCCATTCGTCTTAATCCTAACTATGCTCAAGCCTATGGCAACAGAGGAATTGCCTATAGTCGTTTACAGCAATATGACAAAGCCCTGGCTGATTATAACCAATTTATTCGCTTTAATCCCAATTCAGCAGTAGCTTACTATAACCGAGCAACTTTGTATGATAAATTAGGAGATTCTCAAAAAGCGATCGCCGATTATGCTCAAGCAATACGACTTAATCCTAATTTCACTCAAGCAATTAGTGGCCGAGAAATTGCTCAGAATAAATTAAGAACACCTCAACAAAGTATCTCCACTACTAACGCGCTCGCTCAATATTTTTCCAATGGAAGGAATGCTAAGGATTTTTTTGTTCAGGCGATGGATAAATATGACAAAGCAGATTTTGATGGTGCAATTGTCGATTTTAGCCAAGCGATTCAACTCAAACCCGACTATGCTCAAGCTTACATGGGCAGGGCAATGGCATATAAGGGTTTAGGAGATTTAGAAAATCAGATCACAGAGCTACGAAAAGCGGCAGAATTACTTCAAAAACAGGGAGATACAGAAGCATACCAGACAACCATAGATTTAATCAAAGTAACTCAGGATTTGATCGATAGCATTCGATCAAATCCTAATTCTAAACTAGCCTTTGCCGAGTTGTTTTTTAATTATGGAATAGAGGAATGGAAAAAAGGAAATTTTGTGCAATCGCTGGCACAATTTAACCTGGCGATACGTCTCAATCCTAACGATGCTATTGCTTACATTCTTCGAGGCGACGCATATTTTGAGTTAGGGGAATATCAAAAAGCGATCGCCGACTACACCCAAGCAATTCGCCTCAATCCTAACGATGCTCGTGCTTATCTTTTTCGAGGTAATGCCTATGGTCAATTAAAAGAATATCAAAAAGTGATCGCCGACTACACCCAAGCAATTCGCCTCGATCCTAACTATGCTGATGCTTACAACCTGCGAGGGCTTGTCTATGAAATGTCAGGAAACCGTCAAAAAGCGATCACCGACTTGGAAAAAGCAGCCAATTTATATCAGCAACAGGGTGACACAGCACAAGCTCAAAAAGTCTTAGATTTGTTGAAAGAATTACAGCAATAAACTCAAGGTAAACCTAAAACATTCGGCCTGTTCAATCTTTACCTTTAAATGCGATCGCTCAAGTTAATGCTGCCTCAACTGCTCATTCCATCAGGGAGTAAAACAACGCCAATTCAAAAATGAAACGCAAGACTCCTCAAGATTTGACAGAGAAAGGCTCATCGGGTATTGTCCGAATCAATACAACCCAAATTCCGCAGGTGGAAAAAGACAAAGGAAAAGACAGAAAAAGCCGAACAATTCACTAAATATAAATACTCAAGAAAGTCTCAGGGTGAGCGCATTGAAAACTCTATTGACAATTGGTCAATTAGGTTTTGTCCCCTTAGATATTTCTGGCTAAAACTAAATATTTAGCCACGGTGTTAGGAACTAGCGTCGTCAGACGTGGATGGTAAAACCGCTGCCTAGTCGAGCCGTCAGGACTCAAACGGTAAGTCTGCCAAAGGAAGCGTCAAAAGCACAAAATCTGTGAGATTAGCGTTTCCAAAGCTAATCAAGCGCGAAGCGGATTAGCCTAGTTCATTTTTTCTAGACACTATTTTTTCGTGACTCCAGGAAACCGGCGCTCAAATGCTTCTGACGGGCGTGATTTTCCCGTATAATTAGGAGTTTGCACAGTGACAAAAGAAGTTAAGGAGCGAGTTCGATGGCACGAATGTACTATGATGAGGATGCCAATTTAGATTTATTAGCGGGAAAAACGATCGCTATTATTGGTTATGGTTCCCAGGGTCATGCCCACGCATTAAATCTCAAGGATAGTGGCGTTAATGTGATTGTTGGTCTATATCCCGGCAGTAAATCGGCAATCAAAGCCAAAGAAGCCGGTATTCCGGTTTATGATGTGGCCCAAGCCGCTAAAATTGCCGACTGGATCATGATCCTCTTACCGGATGAAGTGCAGAAAACGATTTATCTCCACGAAATTGCCCCGAATTTAAGCCCAGGCAAGGTTTTGTCTTTTGCCCACGGCTTTAATATTCATTTCGGTCAAGTGGTTCCCCCGGATAATGTCGATGTGGTTATGGTTGCCCCCAAAGGACCGGGCCATCTCGTCCGTCGCACCTACGAACAAGGTCAAGGAGTCCCCTGTTTATTCGCCGTCTATCAAGATGCTACCGGCCAAGCACGCGATCGAGCGATGGCCTACGCTAAAGGTATCGGTGGCACTCGGGCCGGGGTTTTGGAAACCACTTTCCGCGAGGAAACAGAAACCGACCTTTTTGGCGAACAGGCAGTATTATGCGGTGGTTTAAGTGCTTTAATTAAAGCTGGCTTTGAAACCCTCGTGGAAGCTGGTTATCAGCCCGAATTAGCCTATTTTGAGTGTTTACACGAGGTGAAACTGATCGTCGATCTGATCGTCGAGGGCGGTTTGGCCAAAATGCGCGATAGTATTTCCAATACAGCCGAGTACGGTGACTACACTCGCGGTCCGCGGGTGGTGACGGAAGCGACTAAGACCGAAATGCGGAAAATCCTCGGGGAAATTCAATCGGGACAATTTGCCAGAGAGTTTGTCCTCGAAAATCAAGCAGGTAAACCGGGTTTCACCGCTATGCGTCGTCAAGAAGCAGAACATTCGATCGAAGAAGTCGGCCAAGACCTGCGGGCAATGATGAGTTGGCTTAAACGCTAGTTCTCTTTTTTTTCGGTGGGGGGTTGGACGCAACGCGGCAATTCTTGCCCTTGCGTCCGTCCCGACACCCCACACCCCACACCCCAAAAGGAAAACCTCCTATGTCACCATTTAAGATAACTGCTGTATTCCCATTTCAGTAGCCCTCCTGCAAAAATAAGTTATCGAGCCGCTATTGGGTCACAATATCTAAAAGCTCGGATAAATTCGACATAATCTTAGGTTTTATGGATAGTCTAGTCGTCTCTTGTCTTTTTTCTTCTCCTGACTCCCGACGACCGGCTACTGACTCCTAACCCTAACAACAATTTTTGATTTTTACAAGAGGTCTAGTAGATCGCCTCTCGTGATTTGACCAGACCGATCGCCCGTAAACCGGCAATCACACCACAACCGATCACCATACCGACAAAGGAACGAATCAGATTTTCTAGGGGAACGATCCCAATTAAAGCGATCCAGACTTCTTCGGGCCAGTTAAAAATCGAGTAGGTAATGGCGACGGCCCCTAAATGGGAGAGGCCGCTGGCGGTCCAGGTACCCCCAAAAATTCCCGCCGCTACTAGGGCCAAATTGCTGCCTTTGATCCAATGGGTAAAAAGAGTCCGGGTTGGTAGGATAAATAATACCAAAGCTGACCAATCGACGAAAGCCCCGGCAATAAAGATTCGTGGCGAAATGCCGTTCAGTCCGATCGCCCGGTTAGCGTAGATAAACAGGGGAATCAGAAAAATTAACGTTAATCCTAACCACCAATAACGGCGTTTTTTGCCTAAAACCATCGTTCCCGCCACAAAACTAGACAAAATCGCCCCAAAGACCGAAATAGCGGGAATTCCTGCTGTGTAGGGGGCAAGGAAAGCCCCAATTAAGGACCCAATGCCACTAGCGATCGCTCCAGCGATCGGGCCGAGTAACCAACCCAAGAGGGGAAAAACCGCTTGACTGAGGGGCATACTACCGCCAGAAGCGAGGACAATGGAGAAGGGAATAAAAGAAAGGGTGGTGACAATGGCGGCTAAGACGACAATATAGGCGATCGGCGCACCATCAATGGCGGCACTACTGACAGCTTCCACTTTGCGTTCTTCCCCTTCGGGGATAATATCTAGGGTCATAGTTGCAAGGGTAATTCTAACTTTTCTATCATCCTCTGGTTTGATCTTCTTCGGGCAATTATTGATTTTTTCGATAACAGCGCACGGTAATGTGATCCTAAATCCGTTGAGTATGGGCTACATACCAGGACAGGCACCCATGCAAAACGGAGAATAAATAATCAGTCTTTAACAACTGGATTTATAGCGTTTCCTGTTCGCAAGAGGTACATTATCGATGTTAAAAAGCTTGTTCAGCAAAGGTTTAACTGTGCCACATAGTGTGAGAACCGCTATAGTATGACATCCAAACAGATAAAACTCAAAAACAGTAGAGCCAGCTTTTGGCGTATATCCGCAAAAACTGGCACCTTCTATCTACTGACTTTCATATATTTAAGGTCTTTATCTCGGCTGACCTCATTTCAAATTGTCTATAGTATTTCCTACTTTTCCATCGTTTCCTCTATACTTAATTATTTTTTAATATTTACTTCTGTGAGGATTGGTCAGGTTTTATTAAGTAATGCTGCGGATGGAGGGAAACGCCGAGAATTTGTGATATCCACACCTCAAAATCGTGGATTGGATAAGCTGCCCCCCCCGTCAAGGGATTTACCATTGGTTTCACCAGAATGGTAAACATTCCCAGACGATTTCCCGCTAAAACATCGGTAAACAAGCGATCGCCAACCATCGCAATTTGTTGGGGGGGGAGACTCATGGCTGCCATCGCTTGCCGGAGTTTGCGTCGAGAGGGTTTCACCGCACCGAGAAGGTAGGGAAGTTGTAAATTATCAGCGATCGCACCGATACGATTTTCGCTAAGATTATTGCTTACCAACCAAATCGGTAGATAAAGACGCAAGGAATCGACCCAACGCTGTAAATCCTCAGAAACCGTCGTTTCCTGGAGGGGAACAAGGGTATCGTCCACATCGAGAATCAATCCCTTAATCTGATGCTGACTCAAAATCTCCAGACTGAGACCGAGAATCGTATCCCCTAAAATTAAATCGGGTTGTAGAATTTTTGCTCTAGTCATTACTTCTCAAAAATAACTGGCACCGAGTCGATCGAACTCAGCTTCCCTACTTAGTATAAATGACCGACTGCCTCTGAAAATCTTGCCTGGCCGATCCCTTCACTTGGCCGCTCGAATCACCTGTAAACTGCCACCGGCGTATAATTTTTGTTGACAATCACGAAAACCGATCGCCTGTAAAGATCGGATCAGATCCCGATCGATAAACTGCCAAGCGGTATCGGTTTCAAATAATTGCAAAAATAGGGCTAAAGAAGGCCAAAAAAGCGGGTTAGTGGGTCGATGAAAATCCACGAGGGCAAAAATTCCCCCCGGTCTGAGAACTCGATACACTTCTTTAAGGATTTCCTCTAACTGCTCTGGTTCCATTTCGTGGAGAGCGGCGCTAGTATGAACAAAGGCGAATTCTCGGGCATCAAAGGGCATTTTTTCGGCTAATCCCTCCACATAATGCGCTTGCGGCACCGCTAAACTAGCTCGCTCCAGGGCCCGGGGAGAGACATCTAAACCGACACAGCGATCGGATAGGGGGACTAAATAACGAGTGGTTTGACCCGCACCACAACAGAGATCGAGGATAGGGTCATTTTTAGCGATTTTTAAACCTTCTAGGGCCAATTGCCGAAAACGAGACTCCCCACCCACTGCTAGGGCAGCCAGACGGGAGATACCATCGTAAAGCCATTGATATTGATAACTGAGGGCACGTAAAATTGTCGCCAAGATCAACCTCCAAAATTTGATTAATTTCTATATCGTCTGTAATTTGTTTTAACGGTTCCACCGATATATTGTTAAACTTGGTAAAGAATCTGAAAATTTAAAAATTATCTGTTAACACTATGGGTCGCGTTGGGGTTTTATTATTAAATTTGGGTGGGCCGGAGCGGTTAGAGGATGTACGTCCTTTTCTATTTAACCTTTTTTCTGACCCAGAAATCATCCGTTTACCGATCAAAGGATTACAAAAACCTTTAGCTTGGTTAATATCGACGCTAAGAGCGAGTAAATCCCAAGAAAATTACCGTCAGATTGGCGGTGGCTCCCCTTTACTCAAGATTACGGAAGCACAGGCCACGGCACTGCAACAACGTCTCAAGGAAATGGGCCGCGAGGTGAGCGTTTATATCGGGATGCGTTACTGGAATCCCTTCACCGAAGAAGCGATCGAGCGGATTAAACGGGATCATATCAAAAAATTAGTTATTCTTCCCCTTTATCCCCAATTTTCGATCAGTACCAGTGGTTCCAGTTTTCGTGTGCTGGAGGAAATGTGGCAGGATGATCCCTATCTGCGTTTGACGGAATATACTCTCATCCCTTCTTGGTACGATCATCCCACTTATCTGAGTGCTATGGCCGATCTGATCGCGCGAGAATTAGAGCAGTGTCCTCATCCTGACCAAGTACATATCTTTTTTAGCGCCCATGGTGTCCCCCAAAGTTATGTGGAGGAAGCGGGAGATCCCTATCAAAGGCAAATTGAAGAATGCACTAGGGCGATCATGCGTACGCTAAACCGACCCAATCAGTACACTTTAGCCTATCAAAGTCGCGTCGGTCCGGTGGAATGGCTAAAACCCTATACTGAAGATGCTTTAAAAGGGTTGGGAGAGCAGGGAATTAAGAATTTATTGGTCGTGCCGATTAGCTTTGTCTCGGAACACATCGAAACCCTGCAAGAAATCGATATAGAGTACCGAGAAGTGGCGGAAGAAGCGGGAATTGAACATTTTCAGCGAGTCCCGGCTCTTAACACTCACCCGATGTTTATCGAATCTCTCTCCCAGTTAGTGGTAAAATCCCTAGACGAGAAACCCACCACTTTCGAGCAAATTACCCGTCCGAAAGCGAATATGAAAATGTATCCCCAGGAACGTTGGGAATGGGGGATGACAACGGCAGCCGAGGTGTGGAATGGTCGATTAGCGATGATCGGTTTTCTGGCAATTATTATCGAATTAATTACCGGTCAAGGACCGTTACATTTTGTTGGTTTATTATAACCTCGATCTTCGATGCCATTGCTTTTGACGGTAATTTCTCACCCTGTGTAACCACCAAGACAAGGTTGGGTTTAAGTATATTTAACCCAACCATTGGCGATTTTATCTTCTCTTAGGACATCATATTAGCAGAACGAACATTAACGTTAACTTCTAGCCTGCCATTGCCGAGCATATCTAACCCAGTGACGCTAAACAGATTAGCTTTAATGCCCCTTTCCTGAAAATTAGCCTGTAATTCTTTGATGAGAACCTCTTCCACTTTCCCTTCATCATCTGCTAGAGCTTGGACGATTTTAGCGGCGAAAGAGCCAATTTTTGCGCTCAATATTTCTTCCACATTGGTAATCTCGATAATAACCATTGATTTTTCTTCTTAGTAGAGGACAAATAGCATAAGAACAGAATTTGCGAGAAAATAGAGCTGCTCTCATCTTAGGAATCAGTATAACCTGCACTGTTCCCCCCTAAACGGAAATTCCCACCCAGAAGGAGATTACTGCATGATAAACCTAGAGACCCTAGAAGGTTGGTTAAATGCTCCAGTGGAAAATGAGCGACTAGAATTTAAACAGGCTAAAAATCAATTTGATACAATCAAACTGTTAAAATATTGCGTCGCCCTTGCTAATGAAGGAGGTGGCCATTTTATCTTAGGTGTTACCGATAAACGTCCCCGTAAAATTGTTGGTTCACAAGCCTTTCCTACACCCGAAGAAATTAACAGCATTAAATCGCTAATCGTTCAAAAACTTCGCTTGCGCGTGGAAATCACCGAATTGGCCCACCCTGATGGTCGTGTCTTGGTTTTTGAAGTGCCAACCCGTCCCACAGGACAACCTATCGCCTTTGAAGGTGCTTATCTAATGCGAGCAGGGGAAGACTTAGTACCCATGACACCTGATCTGCTTAAGCGCATCTTTGCTGAAGATCAACAAGATTGGTTTTGTCAACCTGCTCGTTCTCATGCTAGTCCAGATGAGGTTATTGACCTATTAGACACCCAAACCTACTTTGAATTGCTCAAGCTTCCCTATCCTAGCCATCGTGATGCTGTTTTAGAAAGATTACAAGGCGATCAACTCCTGCAAAAAACCCCACAAGGTTGGACAATTCCTAATTTATCTGCCATCCTTCTGGCCAGACAACTTGAGAGCTTTTCCCCTACCTTAGCGCGTAAAGCACCACGAGTGATTATCTATGAGGGAACGGGTAAAATTAAAACTCGACTGGAACAGACAGGAACTAAGGGATATGCTGTGGGTTTTGATGGTTTAGTTAATTTTGTCCACGATTTAGCCCCTCAAAATCGCGTCATCGAGGAGGTTCTTAGGGAAGAAGTGAAAATGTTTCCTCCACAAGCTTTGCGAGAACTGATCGCCAATGCTTTGATTCATCAGGACTTTCTCGCTACAGGCGCTTCGGTGATGATTGAAATGTATGATGATCGAGTAGAAATCTCTAACCCTGGTATTCCTTTTATCAAAGTAGAACGCTTTATAGACGAATATCGCTCCCGTAATGAGCAATTAGCTGACATAATGCGTCGTTTTGGCATTTGTGAAGAAAAGGGCAGTGGTATTGTTGACATCCTCGCCGCCGTAAAACGGACGGCGATTCCTCACCACGCCACTTTTTTAGGGTGGTCGCGTCAATGGGGTTGACGCTTCACCGAAAAACGCTTAATTGCTTAAGTCTGACTCTTTCTCAACGTCCGTTTTGAGTGTCCGGATGCCCTCCGGCCACTTTGAACAAGTCGAAAAAATCTCATGTTCAACCTTATTTCCTAGAAAG
>NZ_JAPZQJ010000551.1:0-13302 GCF_027530405.1 Microcystis sp. LE19-41.2A
GATGTCACCTGCCATTAACTCCTGCCATTCAGAATCTTGTTGATAGTGAGAGAGCATTATATCGGCTTGACTTTTGAGAATATTCCTCCGTTCAGTCATTGGTAACTTCAGAAAAGCAAGACGCTGTTTTAAGGATGGAGATATATCTTCGGTGGTGGAAGAATCAGAACTAACTTCTTCAACCAAAATAACTACCTCAACAGTTTGTCCTACAGTCAGATCTGGAGATTCAATTTCAATTCTATTTCCTGGTAGGACTTTTGCTGTCCTGTACAAAGTTGATTTAACCATTTTAAGCCTTCTCTTTAAGTATTGTTGTTAATATAGCTTATTAAGATCGGCGACCGCACTTTAACCCACAGTTTCAATCAATGTGCATGGTGCGTTCCCCAAAATCTATTAGTGGAGCAGTAGGAGCCACATTAGGGAACGCACCCTACAAGATTGGGATCTTTGGGTGAGTCGTTATCTTACATACCCAGCGTCGATACCACGTTGAATCATTCCTTCAGGAGTGATTTCCTCCCCCAGATAACGGAAGTTAAAGAAGGCTTTTGTCGTGCTATCAAAGAGTGCGGGTTGTTGATCACGGCGAAGACCGATGAAAAACCGAGCCGCTGAATTGTGCTGGTCTGCGAGTCTTAATGTAAGACATAAGCGGCCAGTATCTTCCCTCGGATCAGAAAGTACTCCAGAAAGTGTGGATACAGAAACATGAAAGCGGGATTTGAGAAATGTACGTTGGGCAGGAGGTAAGGATTCATAGAGATGAATAAGTTGGGTGATGCTTTTCTTCAGGTCGGCTGGTCCAGTCCCACCAAACGCAACAATGGGTTCCCAGGTACTCAGTACGAGTAACAACTCTCTACGACGGCTCACATGCTCTACCAAAGCAGCGCGTGCATCGTCATCATTCAGCCAAAACGATAAAGTAGGACCAAAAATAGTAATTTCTTTTTGCAAACTGCCCATCATGGACTTCCAATCGAACTCCGTCCCTGTAATATCATCTCCGAAGAAGGCATGTTGTTGAAGAATACTGTCACGGATAGTCCACAAGGGATCAACCGGCGGAAAATTTACGAGAGCCCTCAAGAATTTCGTCAACTCGGCTTGGAGTTGGTCGAGGTTATTGGGCGAATACAATACAATTCTTAAGGAGCGGAGATCGAAAGGAACATCATTAATATTTTGTGCTAATAAAATAGTTTTCCGCCACAAAGCATGAGACAGCCCTAATTCATACATCACATTCGCATTCTTGTCGGAGAGATCGGCAATAATGACCTCTGCTTCCTGTATGCCACTCCAGATATTACCCATGATCGTTTTATCCGTGTAGATCTCATCAGCACGAATGCACTCGAGACCGCAATTTCCCGCCGTCTTAGCAATTCTAGAAGTGTAGATAGTGTCATAAGGTTCACGAAAGGGCATTAGGACGAAAGCACGTTTCTTCTGCGGAAAGGCATCACGACGAAAAATAGTTGACAATTCACTCATATAAGCGATCCTCCAGCCTAATGTCTTTCGCATTATACATCGAACCTCCTTTGACAGAACCAGCCATTAATTATACAGAAACTTTCCGTATAACACTTTCCAGGGTAACGATATATGGAAACCTTCGGTATATCACCCCACCTAGTCGCGATCGCCAGAAGTCTTCCCTATATTACGCCCAAAAGCGTGTTAGCTAGATTAGCCTATTGCCAAAAACCTTATTTAACTAAATTCCTGACAATTAGGCTGATTCTAGCGACGATTATTCGATCTGACCGCACCCCTTGACAAAAATTTATAATTATTCGATTCGTTTAATTGTCGAGGCCTTCTGTAAAGATTTTTTACCTGGAAATCCACACCCACCAACAAACGTTTTCAGCAAATCCTAATTCAACCTTTTGCTCCTATACTTTTAGCAGCACAGGAGCAAGGTTGAAAATAAAAATTAATAACTGTCCTCATCGGTGATAACTTCCACGGGAATCACTTCTTCTAACACTTTTTCCTGCATTTCTTGGCGACGAATTGGTATTTTGGTTTTTTCCAATTCTGGTAAAGCTACTAATTCCCGTTGTTTTTCCCGGACAGTATTGGGTAACAACATCGGTAAAGGTTCGGGGGTTTCTAACCAGTAGCTGGCTACCGGTAGGGTATGTTCTAAATCTTCCAATAAACGGGGAATAATCATCACCGCGTGCAGTTCACCGATTTTCTCTGCTTCCCGCATTCCCGCATCAATGGCTACGGCCACATTAGCGACGGAACCCCGGATAATGGCCGTACACAAACCATCCCCAATTGTTTCGTAGGAAGCTAACTGCACATCGGCGGATTTTAACATGGCATCGGCTGCCCCCACCATAGCGGGAAAACCTCGGGTTTCCAAGAGACCGATCGACATATTGCTCAGTTTGCTGAAACCCCGTTGACTTTGGGCAATTTCGGCTAAACGGCTACCAATGGGGAAAATTACCTCTAAATTGGGCATCGGTCGGGGAATAACCGATTTAGATACCAATTGTCCGAACTGTGCGGCGGTTTTTGCCCCTTCTTCCACTGCTAACCGCACATCGGCAATATTACCACGCACGATCGCCGTACAGTGACCACCGCCAATTTTTTCGTAACCCACGAGGGTAACTTCTGCCGATTTTAGCATCATATCCGCTGTCCCGACGATCGCCGGAAAGCTGAGGGTAGAGACTAAACCCAAGGCGCTATCTTTGGGGTGACGCTTGGTTTTCATCGTCCTTTGACCGGGGTTAGTTGTGGACGAGGGGGGAATGCTTCCATTAACTCTTAATCTAGACATTGAAGATAAACTTGCCCTAACAGGTACGAAGGGGGTGATTGTCAGCTATCCTGTTACTATCTAGTCTATCCTGTTAACCTTAATTGCTATTGAAGATTTTTGAGGGATTAGATAAATTTTAGTTATTGTAGCTTGATCAAGTTGTCTATGACAGAACAGCCTCGCAGTACAGATGATCGAATCAGCGAAACGGAAGCGACCGAATTAATGCGCTCGCTGCTTCATAAGGAAGGAAATTGGGTGAATTGGGGGCAAAAATGTCAAAAACTGCAAAAAGCTGGCTACGATTCCCAGTTAATTTTTGAACAAACCGGTTTTCAAAATGCCCAACAAAATTTAATTATTGTCGCTGCCCAAGTTTTTGAGAGTTTAATCAAAGCGGGGGCATCTGAAGATTTGTTAAGTTACTACATCGGGCCGCGCAGTGATGTGCTATACGAATTGCGGATTCTCAACCAAGAACAAAGATTGGGGGCAGCGAAATTAGCGGCAGAAAAAAGGATTGAGGTGGCTGAAGCACACGATATCGCCAAAGCTATCCAAGATTTTTCCCGTTTATCCCAGATTCCCAGTGAATTTACTCGTCATCCTGGAGATGCGATCGCTTATCAGTGTTGGAAACGGGGCAAACAAAAGCGAGATTTAGCCGAAAGAGCGAAATTAATCGCTAAAGGTTTGAAATTTGCCCATTCTGACTCGGCCAGACAGGCGATCGAGTCTTTACTACAAGATTTTACCGTTACTCCCACCCGTAGCGCTCCCCTGCTGCCCGTCCATCGTTTACAGGATGAGGACGAATTAGCCAGAATTATTCCTTTAGTAGGAAGATTTCCGGTGACGGTAACTGATATAAAACACACAGAAAGTTTGAGCGTCGAGGAACCTTTTCGACTGGTAACGGTGGGGGATAAACAAACGATTGTGCCTCTCCCCGGTTGGCAAGCAATTCTCAAGGCGATCGATCCTGTAGCTATTTTATGGCCTAGCGATCAATTACCTCGATCGATTGCCACCAGGTCCGAGGAAGTGTTATTAGTGATCGATCGAGTTTTGGCCGAATGGGATGTGAACAATTATTATCTAGTGGAGAAGGATAATGCCGTTTTTTTACAATGGTTTGATAGTTCGCCCGATGTCACCATACTAGGTGAATTGGTCTTGATTTTAAGAGCAAAAAATATCCTCGATGAAAAAAACATCACCGAACCCTGGCAAATGGACGACTAAATCAGTGATCAGTGATCAGTAACCAGTGATCAGGTTTAAGCTATTAGTTATGAGTGGGAATAAGAAAATAGATAAACTGATAACTGAATCGAATAAAACTGGTCACTGCTAACTTGTAGCTGACGGCATAACTTAAGAAACTAAGAGACATTTTTAAAGGAAAAAGTAACAAAGCGGACAAAGGAGACAGGAGACAAATTTACCATACTTTTGCCTTTTGACTCTTGCCTTTTTCTGGCTGATAACTGATAACTGATAACTGATAACTGATAACTGAATATATGCGTGCAGTAATTTGTGGATATTATGGGAGAGGAAACGGAGGAGATGAGGCATTATTAGTGTCTCTATTGCAGATGCTGCCGTCAGAAATTAAACCTATTGTTTTGTCAAATAATCCCAGAGAAACCAGTCAACGTTATGGGGTGGAAACCTGTCCTAGTCGGGATTGGTGGCAAGTTTTTCAGACTCTTAAAAAAGCCGATATATTTATCTGGGGTGGCGGCAGTTTAATGCAGGATGTCACCAGTTTTGCCAGTCCAATTTATTACGGTGGTTTAATGGCTCTTGCTCAATTATTGGGCTTAAAAACTATTGCTTGGGGGCAGGGAATTGGGCCATTAAATAGACCTTTTACCCGTTGGTTAACCAAAAAAGTCTTGCAACAATGTAGTTTAGTTAGTGTGCGCGATGATATATCGGCTCATTTAGTCGCCAATTGGGGTATTCGTCCCATTGTTGCCCCCGATCCAGTATGGGCTTTAGACGCTCAATCAGTCAAGGGATTATCGGATTTACCCGCCCCAAGAATCGCCGTCAATTTACGTCCCCATCCCCTATTAACCCCGGCAAAGTTAGATAAATTAACCCAAGCTTTAATTGATTTGCAAACCAGTACGGGGGCGTTTATTCTGTTAGTCCCTTTTCAAAAGTCGCGGGATTTGCCCCTCTGTGAAGCTGTAGCCCGTCAATTAAAGGAAAATCATCAAATCATTAGTTTAGAGGATCCGAGACAGTTAAAAGGCTTATTTCGCGGGGTAGAAATGGTGATCGGAATGCGCTTTCATAGTTTAATTATGGCCGCGGCAGAAGATTGTCGTTGTTTTGCCCTTAGTTATGATCCGAAAGTGTCGCGATTAATTGCCGAAGTACCGATGCCGGGTTGGGAATTAGAGCAGTTACCAGAGGCAGTTAATGATATTAGTACCACTTGGATTGATTTTTATGCCAATGGAGAGGGATTAACCAGCGATCGCAAACATTTTTTAATCGATCGAGCTTTAATTCATCGAGAAATTTTATCTAGATTGGTGAGCTAATTTTTATGTCGAGTGCGATTACCGATGCCAGGGCTATTTCATTCTAAAAAGTCTCAAAATATGCTTAAGTCCTTGTTGTGGCATAGGTTTTGATCAAGGGGAAAGGAGGCACTCGGCACATCCCCATCCTGCTTCGGTCTCGTGTGGGGACTTCCCGTGCCATATTTTCGTTAAGGGCAGTAAAGGGATCGTTAAATCAATCAGAAATTGTTATAGCCCATTTCCTCCAGAGCCTAGCATAGAGGGGAAACCTCCTTTATCCCTAGGTAATTGCATGAATGGACTACAACAACAGATTATCAGTCTTGAGCAGAAAGTCGAGCGTTTACAGGATATTGTCGAAAGCCTCAGCCAGCAAATTGCTATCCTAGCTGGGGATAAATCGAGTCATTCCCGGCGAGAATCCCTGGAAATGGTCGGTTTTTCCGAGTTATCCGATAATAGCCTCTACGATCATAAAGATATTCTCCGGGATCACGGTGGCAAACAAGCGCCAGCTGTCAATGGCGATAATTCTTTTGCCGATGAAATCCAAATTCGCCGATTAACGGCACAATTGACAGCGGCCTACAATCGCATTGCCGCCCTCGAAGAACAATTACTCAGCTATCGCATCCATTCCTAGTTAATTGCTGCCCAGAGGATTGGGTAAACTGGGCAAGGTGGGATTAGTCGGCAAATTGGGCAAAGGATTGCTATTTTCCAGGGTGGGATTATTAGCCTCCCCCGATAGAGTCGCTAAAGCCACACGATCACCGCCTACCTGTCGCAGTAGGTCTAAAACCCCAACCACTTCGTTATAACTGGCATTTCTGGAGGCATTCAGTACCATCAGTCCATTGGGACTATATTGATGATAATTCTTGATCGCCTCGAACAACTGGGCGCGAGTCACCATTTGTTTTTCGACGTAGAGTTGTCCGAAATCATCGAGACTAACCACCAACATTTCCCGCATCGGGGTGGTGGCGGTACTAGCTTTCGGTAAATCGAGACTGATAGCCTGTTGGCGAGATAATCCCACTGCACCGAGAATAAAGAAAGTGAGGATACAGAAAATTACATCGATCAAGGGAATGATATTAACCTGCACATCCTCTTGAATGCGGTGTTGATCATGCCATAATTTGAGCGGACGGGCTGTGATATGGCTACTTTTTGGCTTTTTGTGGTTAAGAGATTTAGTTTCGGCCATGCTTGATAAGGGAGAGATTTAGCGATCGAGAGGTTTTTCTAGGTTAGCACTGAGGGCGTATTGTTGGTCTTCTTGGTGTAACCAGCGTTGGCGGTAGATAATTTCTAAATCACTGCCGGCCTTGCGAAAAATTCGGGCTTGATTGAACCAGAGTCCCTGAAAAACACGATAGAAAGCGAGGCTAAAAATAGCGACAATTAGGCCGGTAGCGGTGGAAATTAAAGCTTCACTAATACCTAAAGTTACTCCCGCCGTCGAGGAAGTTCCCAGGTCACTTAATTGAATATTGGCCAAAGAGGTAATTAAACCGAGTACCGTCCCTAATAATCCTAACAGGGGAGAAAGGGCAATGACTGCCTCAAGGATTTTATCGCCCCGTTTCATTAGGGATAATTGTTCATCGGCAGCCGATTCGAGGGCAAAGTGAAAAACCTCTGGATCTGGATTTTCTAAGCGCAGGGGTGCGTAGAGATAGCTACCAATGGGGTGATTGCGGGAATCTCCGGCGACTTTTGCCGCCAAATCCCAGTTACGGATGGCGGATTCCATAATGCGATTTAAAATCTGGCCCTCACTGAGGAGAGTACGACTCCAAAACCAAATTCGTTCGATAATAGTGCTAAGAGCTAAAATAGACAGAAAAAGCAGCGGCCACATGGCCACTCCGCCTTTTTGGATTAAATCAGTTATACTCACGAGTTGTTTTGTTCCTCCAATACCGGGCGATTCGGGGTTGATTATTTAGTTTAAGATTTAAGTCGATCGATTGACATTTATACTTTTTATACCATTTTTCAAAAATCGTGCCATACTTAAGGCGTTTCTCCTAAAGATGAAGTATAACCTGATAGGGCATCCTCTACTGTCTCGGAGTCTCGACTAGGAAATTAATTCTGCACGACTACTTATAGCCGTTATCAGTTTTTTAGCCGCCGGCTGTTTTTGATTACTTGCCAAAAACCCCACCTTCTGCTGCAAACTAACGTCGTCTCAACAAATTTTTCATCTCTCCCCAGATAGAAAGTTGACCACCTAGACTAGAGGGATGGGTGAAAATTCCCTGACGGGGACTGAATAAAAAGGCCAACATAAATAGGCTAAAAGCGACAAGCACGATCGCTGGTCCAGAGGGTAAATTCCAGTAATAACTTAAATACATCCCACTGATACTAGAAATAATACCCACACCCACACCTAAACCCATGACTTGATGGAGACGGGTAACTAAAAGATAAGCAGTGGCCGCGGGGGTAATCAAAAGGGACAAAACGAGGATTACTCCCACCGCTTGGAGACTAGCAACGATGGTCAGACCAATCAGGAGCATTAAGCCTAAATCTAATAAATTTACTGGTAAACCCGCCGCTTGCGCCCCGATTTTGTCGAAAGTGTAGAATAATAGTTCTTTATACAGGAGCAAAACGGTTAACAAAACGATAACGGCAATAATTAGGGTATCGCGGATGTCGGCAGCAGTGACACCCAGAATATTGCCGAAGAGAAAGTGATTCAGGTCAATTTTGTTGTTTTTTTGGATGAGAGTGATCAGGGTGATGCCAAGGGCAAAAAAAGCCGAGAAAACGATCCCCATGGCCGCATCTTCTTTGATTGGGGAACGATTACGGATCAAGTTAATCAGTAGAGTACTGACCATTGAGGCTAGTAAAGCACCCAGTAGCAGATTAAAATTACCAATAAAAGCGATCGCTAATCCGGGTAAGACCGAGTGACTGATGGCATCGCCCAAGAGGGCCAAACGTTGTACCATCAGGTAGGTTCCCACCACCGCACAAATGATCCCGACGATGATGGCTTCAATTAGGGATCTCTGCATGAAACTATACTGTAAGGGTTCGATTAATCCTGTTAATAGATTGTTGCCCATGAATCTGCCTTGGGGTTAAATTTTTCTGATTCTCGATCGAGGTTTTGCTCCTAGGGTCTATCTTCTAAATCGGGGGAGAAGATAGGTTAGGATTAGGATTAATTGTAAGTTTTTTCGCTCCTAACTGCCGCCATGGATACCCCCGTTCTTTCCTCAACTTTTTTTCTGACTCTCCTGCTCATGGTGGGATTATTCTTTTTTATTCGCGGTTCCGTCAAGGAGCGTATCGAACAGCGTGTCTATCTTACCAGTACCAGTGACGACCAACTATTAGAACAACTGCGAGATTATTTTGACCGACGTTCCTATCAAGTCAAGGCGATCGAACCCGAACAGAATATTGTCAGATTACAGGGTTTTGTGCCGCCTAGCCCCTTTCTAGCGATATTTTTGACAATTTTAGCTGCCTTGGGTTTATTTTGCTTCTCACTGGTGTTATCGGTGTTATTTCCCGATACTAATCCCTATATTTTTGCTCTTGTGGGTTTATCTCCCCTCGCGGGTGTTTTCTATTGGCAAAAAGTCGGCCGTTTAGAGGAAGTGGCTTTTAAAGTAGAAAGCAAATCTCAGCAAACGGAATTAACTGTCAAAGCCCATCGAGACGAGTTAAGACAACTACAAGATAGTTTAACCTTTCTAGAAAGACAATAAGCTTTTTATGTCCTATGAACGCCTAATTTATCTGGCCGATACCGATGCGGCTGGTGTGGTTTACTTTGCCCATCTTCTCTCGATCTGTCATGAAGCCTACGAGTTTTCTTTAGCACAATTTGGCATCAATATTAAGGATTTTTTGAAAGATTCTCCGGTTGCCCTACCGATTACTCAAGCGGAAATCCAGTTTTTTCGTCCCCTTTTTTGTGGCGATCAAATACAGATTGATTTCACTGCCCGATCCCTGAGCGAAAACGAGTTTCAATTGCAGTATAAAATTTATTTGGCTGAAATCATGGTCGCAAAAGCGAAAACTCGCCATGTGTGCATCGCTCCCACCGCTAGAAAAAGAATCCCTTTACCGGAATCTTTAAAACATTGGTTAGGATATTTATCAACCCTAGAGGAGACTGGTATTTAAGGGATGATTTGGGCAGATTTAACGATAATTTTAACTAGGGATTGGTGGCACAATGCTTGGCAATTATTTAACCTTAGCACCGGGAGGATTATCTGGAATTCTTTTCTGGCCTTTATCCCCTTTATCCTTAGCTTTTGGCTATTTCGTATCGCCCTCGATCGTTCCCTACTCTGGTGGTTAATTCTCTTAGTTTTCCTGCTTTTTTTACCCAATGCTCCCTATATTCTCACCGATAGCATTCATTTAATCTCTTATGTTCAGCAGGATTACGCCAAAAGTTTAATTTTTTTAGTTTTAATTCCCCAGTATAGTATCTTTATTTTCCTTGGCTTTCAGCTATACGTTCTCTCCTTACTTAATTTAAAAAGTTATTGTCAGCAAAGTCAGCTAAATTCAGCAGTTTTACCCCTAGAAATAACTCTCCATTTTTTAAGTGCGATCGGTATTTATCTAGGGCGTTTTCTCCGGCTGAATAGTTGGTATCTAGTCACTCAACCGCAGCAACTATTCTGGAGTTTGCAGAATTTACTGACTCAAAAACCTTTGATATTCATCTCTATCTGTTTTTTAATTATTTGGGTACTATACGAAATCAATAAAAGGCTTTACAATCGATTTTTTGGCTACAATTAACGCCTATCGGGGATTTCGACCCTCTCCTAGTCTCTTTCCGATTAATTAAAAGATAGTAGGAAGACAGAGATCAATTGGCCGCAGCGAAAGTAGTCGTGCAAAATTAATTTCCTAGTCGAGACTCCGAGACAGGAGACAGGAGACGGGAGACGGGAGACGGGATACAGCTATTAGGGATCGGATTTGAGTTTTCAGTTCACTGTTTACTGATCACAGCAGAAGTCTGACGGAGTAGTGGCTTAGATGTGTAATTAATTGTGCTTAGATACTTAGGGCTGGCTGAATAAATCTAAAAACCTTGTTGGGTAAGACTTTTAGGCGTTTTGTCAATCAAAAGGTACTGGATGTGGGAGTGATCGGGGGGAAATTTAGGCACTTTTTCCCTGAAAATTAGGTAATTGGCCACCTCAAAACTGGTAAAACCCCACACCCCACACCCCACACCCCACACCCTGCCCCCACCGAAAAACTTTTTTAGCAAACCCTAATTAAGCCAGAAGTCTCTTGAAACTTAACAATATTAATAGACAAAGACAGGAAAATAATTGCTAGATTGATTTAGGTACAGTTAACTGTAACCGCGAGAAGAAGAGAAAAAAAGCGGTTTTCCCAGGTAAAACCACCAAAAAGCCGTAGCTTAATTTCTCGATTCTGACGATTAAATAAATATTAAAAAGTCGGACATAAATTCTGTTGTCTATCTTAAGAAATGTAAATTGCCGCAATTCTTACTGACGACCGACTCCTGACTCCTGACTCCTGACTCCTGACTCCTGACTCCTTACCTCACAGTTAACTTTACTTTTGTCCAACTACTTAAAACAGCCGATGAATCTAACGAACTTTCCTTGGTTAACTGCCATCATCCTTTTTCCCATCGTCGCCGCTTTATTAGTTCCCATAATTCCCGATAAAGACGGTAAAACCGTGAGATGGTTTGCTCTGACGGTGGGATTAATCGACTTTGCCCTAATTATCTACGCTTTCTATACCAGTTACGATTTCGCTAATCCCAATCTGCAATTAGTGGAAAGTTACCAATGGTTGCCCGAAATTGACCTAAGATGGTCTTTAGGAGCCGATGGCCTCTCCATGCCTCTGATTATCTTAACGGGATTTATCACCACTCTGGCTATCTTAGCGGCTTGGCCGGTGACTTTTAAACCGAAACTATTCTACTTCCTGATGCTGTTGATGTACGGGGGACAGATTGCGGTGTTTGCCGTCCAGGATCTGTTACTGTTCTTCCTCGTCTGGGAATTAGAATTAGTCCCCGTCTATCTCATCCTCTCCATTTGGGGCGGTAAACGCCGTCTCTACGCGGCCACCAAATTTATCCTTTACACCGCCGGAGGCTCTCTATTCATCCTTGTAGCGGCGCTGACGATGGCTTTTTATGGCGATACCGTCTCCTTTGACATGGTGACTATTGCCGGCAAGGATTTTCCCCTGAAACTGCAATTATTCCTCTACGCTGGTTTTCTGATTGCCTACGGGGTAAAACTGCCGATTTTCCCCCTCCATACTTGGCTACCGGATGCCCACGGCGAAGCCACTGCCCCCGCCCATATGTTACTAGCGGGAATTTTGCTTAAAATGGGTGGTTATGCGCTCTTACGGATGAATATGGGGATGTTACCCGATGCTCACGCCGTTTTCGCCCCCGTTTTGGTGATTTTAGGGGTAGTTAATATTATCTACGCCGCCTTAACCTCCTTTGCCCAACGCAATCTTAAGCGCAAAATTGCCTATTCTTCCATCTCTCACATGGGATTTGTGCTGATTGGTATGGCTTCCTTTACCGATATTGGCACAAGTGGGGCGATGCTACAGATGATTTCCCACGGACTGATTGGGGCGAGTTTATTCTTTATGGTCGGTTGTACCTACGATCGCACCCATACCCTGATGTTAGACGAGATGGGCGGTGTCGGCAAGAAAATGAAGAAAGTTTTTGCCATGTGGACCACCTGTTCCCTCGCTTCCCTGGCTTTGCCCGGGATGAGCGGTTTTGTGGCGGAATTAATGGTATTTATCGGTTTTGCCACCAGTGATGCCTATAGTCCCACTTTCCGCGTCATTATCGTCTTTTTAGCGGCTATCGGTGTCATTCTCACCCCGATTTATCTCTTGTCCATGTTGCGAGAAATTCTCTATGGACCGGAAAATAAGGAATTAGAAGAACACCATGCCCTAGTGGATGCGGAACCCCGGGAAGTCTTTATTATCGCCTCTCTATTAGTGCCAATTATCGGCATTGGACTCTATCCCAAAGTGGCGACGACGATTTACGATGCTACCACCAATAAATTAACCGCCCTAGCGCGTAATTCCGTCCCCAGTTTAGTGCAACAGGCTAAAGTGAAAACCCCTAGTTTCTCCCTTTATTCCCTAAAAGCACCCGAAATTTAAATGTAGGGTGGGTTAGGCGACGACAAGTTAAGCAGTTAACCAATAATTAAAAATTCGCCGTAACCCACCACATTATTGATCAAGAGAGGACTTATCAGGAATAAGTAGCTTTAACAGAAACAATATCTGACTTATTTCGGAACGCATAGCTCTGATCTCACCTTCAATCACATCAAAGCGTTTTGATATTGAATTCTTGTCATAATCAATAGGCATCGAGTCTTGAGTAGATAGATTGTTGAGTTTATTAGCAAGAGCTGCCCAACTATTAGCTTTTAATCCAAAATAATACTTAGCTTCATTTAGCGTTCTAAACTGCTGCTTAAGAGTATCAACAGTGAAGTTGATTGTCTGATAAACGCAAGCTTGGTTGTCTAGATCTTCCTCAACCATATCAACAACCTCACGAATAAGTTGATCGTGATTTTCACTAATCTGAGCGGCGGCTCCTAGTATACGAGAGGTCGCTTTAATCTGCAATTCAGTATCTTGTTGAAGCTGATCGGCAATTTTACGAACTTGTTCCCCCAATGTGCCTTTACGCTTTGGCTCTAGAGCAGGTGTTAACTCTTGACTCATGAAAAATCTCCTTTATTCCTGGACTTCCCCCGTATAAACATACTAGCTATGGCTAAAAGTCTTACAGAGCCTGAGTTCAAGCAATACAATACCAATGAACTACTGGACACAAAATCCTGAAGTTCTTACGCCGATAGGGTTTGAGGCAAAAATTTTCAA
>NZ_JAPZQJ010000081.1:0-12463 GCF_027530405.1 Microcystis sp. LE19-41.2A
ATTTCTCGGCTAGGATAAATAACAACTATCTGCCACGGTGACAAAGGTTTATACTGTCTAAGATATAAGAAAAGTTCCGAAAATAATCGATAATATAGGTCTTCATCCTTTTGAAACTGCACTTCTACCAGATAAAAGGGCAAATTTTCTAGATTATCGAGCGGCAAAAATAAACCATCTAATCGAAAAGCTAGTTGTTTGACTTCTTGGGAAGTAAATCGATAATTGCTAACCCTAGCATCGGGTCGCTCAATTAATTCAAAGAACGAATCGGGAAAATCGAGAAACATTCGATAGAATATGCTGTCAGTTTTCATGTCATCGCTGATAGGTTAAAGGTCACTGATTTGCTACTATCCATTTGTCCACTACTTAGCAAGTATTGCTTTTCTAGACTGTTGAAACAGGTTTGATTATTGTTGCTGTTGTGCCAAATAGTTAAGCACTGTTTCCAGAGTCAAGTCTAAGCGTTCCGAGATTTGTTGCGGGGTTAAACCGAGGTCTTGCAGTAGAGGAATTGTTTTCAATTTTTGCAAGTTTATTCCCTGTTCAATTCCCTGTTCAATTCCCTGTTCAATACCATCTCCAAAAGCTTCTTGATAGAAACGAGTTTGTTTGAGGTCTTGTAGTTCCAACATAGCTTCAATTTCCTCTCGACTTTTTTGGGGTAATTTATAAATGATTATCGTTTCGATTAAATCAATGACATTTCTCTGCACTAAGCGATCGCTCAGTTCTCTTTGAGCCTGTTTAATTAAAATCTTAGCAGAATTAACGGCTTGACTCTCACTTTCCGTAACCAATTTGATTATGGCGATCGCTAAGGAAGGAGTCTCGTCATTTGGCAATTCATCCAGATAGATTCTTTTAACCCTTGCTAGGGATAAAAAATCGGCAAATTGCTGGGGATGTTCTCGCTCAATTTCTCGACTGGGATAAATAACAACTATCTGCCAGGGTGACAAAGGTTTATACTGTCTAAGATACAGGAAAAGTTCCGAAAATAATCGATAATATAGGTCTTCATCCTTTTGAAACTGCACTTCTACCAGATAAAAGGGCAAATTTTCTAGATTATCGAGCGGCAAAAATAAACCATCCAATCGAAAAGCTAGTTGTTTGACTTCTTGGGAAGTAAATCGATAATTGCTAACCCTAGCATCGGGTCGCTCAATTAATTCAAAGAACGAATCGGGAAAATCGAGAAACATTCGATAGAATATGCTGTCAGTTTTCATGCTGTCACAAAATTACCTGTAATTTCCGCTTAATCCGCCAACAAAAGAGAATTAACCTATGATCATCCCATCCTTTCTGCAACCCGGTGCTAAAGTTTCTCTGGTGGCCACCAGTGGTGCCGTCAAGGAATTAGCCGCCCTAGAAAAAGGCGTAGAAATCTGGCGATCGAGGGGTTATCAAGTGGAATTTAGAGAGAATTGGGCTAATCGTCTCGGTTATCTCGCTGGTAGCGACGAGCAACGTCGTCAAGCTTTAGCCCAAGCATGGCAAGATCCCGATTGTCAAGCAATTCTCTGCGCTAGGGGGGGTTACGGTAGCGCTCGCCTCTTAGAAAATTGGACATGGGCAAAAACTAACCCGAAATGGTTAATCGGTTTTTCCGACGTGACGGGGATTTTATGGAGTTTAGCGAAACAGGGCATTTGTAGCGTTCACGGGGCAGTTTTAACCACCTTAGCCCAAGAAAGTCCCCAATCAATTGATCGCCTCTTTTCTCTTCTGGAAGGTCGTCCTTTAGCCCCTCTTGTCGGTCAAGGTTGGGGTGGGGGCAAAGTGCGGGGACGCTTATTACCAGCTAATTTAACCGTAGCCACCCATCTCCTCGGAACCTCGGTTCAACCCACCCTAGAGGGGGTAATTTTAGCCCTAGAGGACGTAACCGAGGCCCCCTACCGGATCGATCGAATGTTAACTCAGTGGCGAATGCTGGGCATTTTCTCCCAAATTAAAGGCATTGCCCTCGGTCGTTTTAGCCGTTGTCTGGCAGCCCCCGGTAGTGATAGTCAAACCGTAGAGGAAGTCTTAAAAGAGCGTTTGGGCGATTTGGGTATTGCGGTTATTGCTGAGTTACCTTTCGGTCATGATGGCGATAATGCCGCTTTACCGGTGGGAACAATGGTAGAACTGGACGGGGATCGGGGAATCTTAGAATTTTTCTATCCCCAATGATCCACTTTTTTGATAGTATCTTAGAGAAGTGTTAACAAATGTAACAAAAAATTAATTATAGATGAAAGTATTAGTTGTCGGTGCGACAGGAACCCTAGGGCGACAGATCGTGCGTCATGCCATCGATCAGGGACATCAAGTGCGTTGTTTGGTACGCAGTCAGAGAAAAGGGGCTTTTTTGAAGGAATGGGGCGCGGAATTAGTCGGGGGAACCCTACGGGATAAGAGTACCATTATTGCCGCTTTAGAGGGAATGGACGCGGTGATCGATGCCGCTACTGCCCGGGCGACGGACTCAGCCAGCATTAAACAGGTGGATTGGGATGGTAAAGTTAATCTGATTCAAGCGGCCAAAACCGCCGGGGTAGATCGCTTTATTTTCTTTTCGATTCTCAATGCCGAAAAATATCCCAACGTGCCTTTGATGGAGATAAAACGCTGTACCGAGAAATTTATAGCAGAATCGGGTTTAAAATATACAATTCTGCGTCCCTGTGGCTTTATGCAGGGGTTAATCGGTCAATACGCCATCCCGATGTTAGATAATCAAACGGTCTGGATCACGGGGGAAAGTACGGCGATCGCCTACATGGACACCCAAGATATCGCTAAATTCGCCGTTCGCGCCCTAGAAGTCCCCGAAACCGTCGGTCAATCCTATCCTGTGGTGGGCAGCAAAGCTTGGAAAGCTGAAGAAATTATCGAAGTTTGCGAACGCTTATCGGGTAAAGAGGGGAAAATTTGGCGTTTACCCATGGGATTACTGCGTTTTATGCGGGGAATAAGCCGTTGTTTCCAATGGACTTATAATATATCCGACCGACTAGCTTTTGCGGAAGTTCTCGCTAGTGGTCAAGCTCTTGATGCCCCCATGGCAGAAGTTTATCAAGTATTTGGCCTTGATCCGAGTCAAACAACTACTTTAGAATCCTATTTACAAGAATACTTTAGCCGCATTCTCAAGAAGCTCAAGGAAATCGACTTCGAGAAACAAAAAGCTCAGAAGAAGAAGAAAACTCCTTTCAAAAAGAAAGCGTGATTCAGCAGTAGGAAAATTTGTCAATGCCCAAAATCGGCATTATTTACAACGATATTAAGCCTATCGCTTGTAAAACAGCCCATCAGATACAAGATCAGCTACTTTCCCTAGGTTGCCAGGTGTTTATGGCTACCGGCAGCGGTGGCCTGCTAGGCCATTCTAAACCCTCTCGTCCGGTTTGTTTTACCCCGATCGATCAGTTAGTCCCCCCCCACTTCGATCAGGATTTAAGTTTTGCGATCGTGTTAGGGGGCGATGGTACAGTCCTATCGGCAGCCCGGCAGTTGGCCACCCTCAATTTGCCCCTGTTAACGGTCAATACGGGACACATGGGCTTTTTGACCGAAATTTACCTAAATCAGCTTGAACCCGCCTTAGAACTGGTTCTAGAGGGGAATTACACCCTCGAAAATCGCTCGATGATCACGGTGCGACTATTTCGCGAAGATACCCTCCTCTGGGAGGCACTTTCTCTCAATGAGGTGGTCGTCCACCGCGAACCCCTCACCAGTATGTGTCATTTTGAGATTCAAATTGGTGAACACGCGCCCGTCGATATCGCTGCCGATGGGGTGATTCTCTCCACTCCTACCGGTTCTACTGCCTATGCTCTCAGCGCCGGTGGCCCGGTAATAACTCCCGATGTGCCGGTATTACAATTAGCCCCCATTTGTCCCCATTCTTTAGCTTCCAGGTCCTTGGTATTTTCTGACAAGGAAACTGTAAATATTTTCCCAGCAACTGCTAATCGGATGGTGATGGTAGTGGACGGTAATGGCGGTTCTTATATCTTGCCAGAAGATCGAATTAATGTGCAGAAATCCCCCTACAATGTTCATTTTATTCGCCTGCAATCGACGGAATTCTTCCGCATCCTCCGGGAAAAATTAGGTTGGGGTTTACCTCATATTGCTAAACCAACTTCGGTGGAATTACCTTAATCAGTTATCAGTTATCAGTTATCAGTTATCAGTTATCAGTTATCAGTTATCAGTTAAGTAGTCGGACATAAATTCTGTTGTCTATCTTAAGAAATGTAAATTGCCGCAATTCCTACTGACGACCGACTCCTTACCCCACAGTTAACTTTACTTTTATCCAACTACTTATCAGATGTGAGTTTTCAGTTGACTGATTACTGATTACTGTTTACTGATCGCTGAATTTATGCTCCCTTTTCGCACCAAAATAGCTTTTTATTTAGAGGATGTCACCACGGCGATCGGACTGACGGTAAATCTGCTTATCTTAGCATTAATTTTACTATCTTTGGGGATTTATGTGGCTCAAACCTATCCCTTATCCGCCACTTGGCAAATGTGGTTACGTCAGCTTGATTGGGGAATTTTAAGCTTATTTTCCCTAGAGTATTTAATTCGGTTTTGGTGTGCGGAATCAAAACTAGGCTTTGTTTTTAATATTTTTTCGATCCTAGATTTATTGTCAATTCTGCCCCTATTTTTTGGTTTTTTTGATATTAGATTTTTTAGAATTTTTCGCTGGTTTAGAATTTTGCGAGTGATTCGTTTTTTTGGTTCCGATCTTTCTATTTTTAGGATTAAAACTTCCGATCAGATAGTATTTACTCGCATATTACTAACTCTATTCTCGATTATTTTTGTCTATGCAGGTTTAATTTATCAGATCGAACACCCGATTAATTCCCAAGTCTATCGGACATTTTTTGATGCTTTTTACTTCGCCATTGTGACTATGACTACCGTGGGATTTGGGGATGTAACTCCCCTTTCCGATGGGGGCAAAATGGTGACAGTTTTAATGATTTTAACGGGAGTTTTGTTAATTCCCTTGCAGATTAGCGCTCTGACTAAACAACTATTAAAATCTGGCACTCAAATTGATTATCCTTGTCCAGATTGTGGTTTACCCCGTCACGATATAGATGCCAATTTTTGTAAAAACTGTGGGGCAAAACTCTTAAAAAAACCTGATTGAGACTAATTCTGGCGAAATTCAGGAGCCGGTCGTCAGGAGATTATTTTTATTTATTCTCCCCACTTCCCCGCTTCCCCACTCCCTCACTTCCCCACTTCCCCACCCCCAATCCGTCTAAATGTTAAGTTAAGTATCGAAGAGCGGCCGTTTCATCACCCAGTAGTAATATAATCACTGAGTTATCAACTTTGATCCTTGAGTATGACTGCATTCACCACAACCCCCACCCTTGCCAATTTGCCCGCCAGTGACAGCCGTAGCCGCGTCAGTGAATTTATGAAATCCCTACAGGATGAAATTTGTCAGGGATTAGAAGAAGTGGATGGACAAGCAAAATTTATCGAAGATAGTTGGCAACGGCCCGAAGGTGGCGGCGGACGTTCGCGAGTTTTGCGGGAAGGGGCAATTTTTGAACAAGCAGGGGTGAATTTTTCGGAAGTTTGGGGGAAAGAATTACCTCCTAGCATTGCCAAACAACGGCCCGAGGCTGCCGGTCATCAATTTTATGCCACGGGAACCTCGATGGTTTTACATCCTCACAATCCTTATATTCCCACGGTTCACCTCAATTATCGCTATTTTGAAGCAGGTCCGGTTTGGTGGTTTGGCGGTGGCGCTGATTTAACTCCCTACTATGCTTTTGAAGAAGATGCTAGTCATTTTCACCGCACTTTTAAACAGGTTTGCGACCAACATCATCCCGAATATTATCCCGTTTTTAAACGCTGGTGTGATGAATATTTTTATCTCAATCATCGTCAGGAAGCCAGAGGCATCGGCGGGATTTTCTTTGATTACCAAGACGGTTTAGACCCTCTCTATCGGGGTCCTTTTGCCGAAAGTGATGCCGCTATCTATTCAGAAAAATTATCTCCCCAACAACCCCGCAACTGGGAAGAAATTTTTAGTTTCATTAATGACTGTGGCCGGGCTTTTCTACCCGCTTACGTTCCCATTGTCCAGAAACGGCACTCGACGGAATACGGTGACAGAGAACGTCAGTTTCAACTTTATCGTCGCGGTCGTTATGTAGAATTTAATTTAGTTTATGATCGTGGCACAATTTTTGGGTTGCAAACTAACGGTCGTACCGAATCAATTTTGATGTCTTTACCTCCTTTAGTCCGTTGGGAATACTGTTATCAACCTGCACCCAACACCCCAGAAGCAAAACTCTATGATGTCTTCCTAAAACCCCAAGATTGGGTTAATTGGCCAGGTTAAATCAGTTATCAGTTATCAGTTATCAGTTATCAGTTATCAGTTATCAGTTATCAGTTATCAGTTATCAGTTATCAGAAGATTGCTTTTATTTATTCTTCCCAATTCATAATTCATAATTCATAATTCATAATTCATAATTCCTTCTCCCGTTCTAGTTATCTGTCATTTGTCAAGTAAATAAATCTAAAAATTTTGGCTAATTTTTGGACACCTCTCCATACTCGTCTGGAAACCACAGTCAAAAAGGGACAATTACTACCTAAAAATGCGTCTCTTTTAGTGGCATTGTCGGGAGGTCAGGATTCTCTATGTTTAGGTCAATTATTGCTGGATTTGCGCCCTCGTTGGGGTTGGCAACTAGCGATCGCTCACTGTGATCACCGTTGGTCTTACGACCGAGGATTAGTGGCTCATGTGCGGAAAATCGCCGAAATTTGGCAATTACCCGTTTATATTGCCACCGCACCCCCCATGGCGGAAACAGAAGCCAAGGCCCGACAATGGCGTTATCAAGCTTTACAAACAATCGCCCAAGAACAGGGTTTTAATTATCTTCTCACGGCACACACGAGGAGCGATCGAGCGGAAACTTTTCTTTATAATCTCACGCGCGGAGCCGGTAGTGATGGACTTTCTGCCTTAACTTGGTTGACAAGTTTAACCCCGGATATTTTTTTAGTCCGTCCCCTCTTAAATGTCACTCGCGGGGAAACTTTCGCTTTTTGTCAAAGTCGAGAATTACCGATCTGGTACGATCTAGCTAATGAAAATTTACGCTATGCTCGCAATCGCATCCGTCTGGAATTATTACCCTATCTGCAAACTAATTTAAACCCCCAAATTGAAAAACATCTCGCCCAAACTGCCGAAATTTTGGAAGCAGAAAGCGATTATTTAGATAGTATTGCCCGGGATATTTTTCGTCAGGTTATCGATCTAGATCAACAAAGACTCGATCGCTCCCCTTTACAAATTCTACCTCTAGCGATACAAAGACGAGTGATTCGTTTATTTTTGGCTCAATATTTACCCTCATCCCCTAATTTTGCCGAAGTTGAGTCAGTGGTTAATCTCATTACTGGTGTTAATCGCGATGCCACTTCTTCCTTAACTGGCAAAATTCGGGTAGAAGTACAACAAAATTGGCTACATATCAGTTATCAGTGATCAGTTATCAGTTATCAGTGATCAGATTACAGGGTTCTCTTATTCTTTGTGTGATCAGTTTAACTTACTATAGAAGCGATCAATCTTTGTGTCCTCTGTGTCTGGAGTGGTTCCTTCCACTCCCTCGCCAGCAGGACTGTATCTTAGAATACATTTTACCCACCAAACCTAAGAGAGCCATTACAGTTTTAAGTGGACAGTGTTAATAGTAATACAATTAAACTAAAAATAAAATTGGCGGGGCATAATGAGCGAAACTAAAGTAATTAATCGAGAAAATTTACTGGTAAATCTCCGGCAACAACTACGCGCCGGACAACAGGAATTAGCCGATTGGCAAGGGGGAAAAATGGCCATTTCTGCGGTGCCGGGGGCGGGAAAATCCCACAGTTTAGCCGTAGCTGCCGCTATGGTTATTGCTCGTGAGCAACTTCATGCTAAAAAACAGTTAATTATTGTCACGTACACCCGCTCGGCTGCCGCTAGTATTAAAGCTAAAATTAAACAACGCTTGCAAGATTTACAACTTTCAGCCCAAGGTTTTAGCGTTCAAACTCTGCATGGACTGGCCCTACAATTAGCCCGTCGTTACCCGGAATTATCGGGATTAGACCTCGAATCTTCTACCTTAGTTATTCCGACTCCTAGCCACAGAATTATTAGAAACTCGGTGGAAAAATGGCTAATTGCTGATCCAATTCGTTATCAAAAGTTATTAGAAGGAGTGGAATTTGATGGGGAAGAAACCGAAAGATTACGCCGTCAATCGGTGCTGAGAACCGAAATTTTACCTAGTCTTGCCTATGCGGCCATTCATGAGCTAAAAAGTTCGGGATTATCACCGCAGCAAGTCTGGGAATTAAGCCACTATACCGACGATAATTATCAAATTCTCGCTATGGCTAGTGGTTTGTACCAACAGTATGAAATCCTGATGCGTCAGAAAAACTATATAGATTATGATGACATGATTTTAGGAGCCTTGCGAGTATTAGAGGAAGAAAAAATTCGCCGACAATGGCAAAAATCTGTCTTTGGAGTCTTTGAAGATGAGGCACAGGATTCTAGTCCTCTCCAAGAAAAACTAATTACTATTTTAGCAAAAAATAATGACGAGGAAATACCTAATTTAATTCGCGTCGGTGATCCCAATCAAGCGATTAATTCTACCTTTACCCCCGCCGATCCTGTTTACTTTAATTGGTTTTGTGAAAGTTGTCAAAGCGAAGGCAATTTATCGACTATGAACCAAGCAGGTCGCAGCAATACTAAAATTATTGAAGCTGCTAATTTAGTGTTACAATGGGTCGATCGAGATTGGAAACAGGGGAAAGATAATCATAAAGTTACCGAGGCTCCTTTTCGGGTTCAAGCGATTCTTCCCGTCAGCGCCGAAGATCCCCAACCTAATCCAGTTAAGGAGGGAAAAGGATTAGAAATTTATCAACCCGATGACATTTATCAAACAGTAGAGTTAATTGAAAAACGTCTAGTTAAATTACTCCAAGAAAACCCTCAACATAATGCGGCTATCCTCGTTAGAGAAAATCGACAAGGACACTTTTTTGCTCAAAAATTTGCCCATTTTTATAAAAGTTATCAAATCAGAATTTTTGAAGCTAACGAGATCGATCGCTTTTCCCAAATTCCCGCCGAAATGCTGAAACTATTGGCTTTTGTCGAACGTCCCCACTCTCCCGATTATCTCAAAGCGGCCTTAGAAGTGCTACAATTTAGGGGTTTAATTACTGCCCAAGACTTAAATCCTTTAGTTACCTATCCCGAACAATTTCTTTATCCCACTCCCCTCGATCCCGAACTGAAATCTAACGAAAAAATCGCCCGTCGTTATTGCTGCAGTTTACTAAAAGCTAGATTAGAATTACCCCATTATCAACTCCTGTCTTTTTTCGCTATGACTCTCCAATATTCGGGGTCAGAATTAGCCACATTGCAAAAATTAACCGCCCGTATTTATCAGGAAACTGCTGGTAATAGTTCTCTAAAAAATACAATTAATACTCTTAATGAAATTATCGCCTCTGAGCGCTTTGAAGGAGTGGAAGAAGATAACGACGATTGTTATACTCGTCCCGGACAACTGACGATTATTACTATGCACAAAGCCAAGGGTTTAGACTGGGATTATGTTTTTATTCCCTTTCTTCATGAAGATATTATTCCTGGCAAACCTTGGGTTCCCAATGGGGCGAAATTTTTGGGAGATTTTACCCTCGCAGAAGTAGCCCGGGCGCAAATTCGAGCAGCGGTTCATCAACGCTATTTAAACCCCGACAGCATACCAATTATTCCCCCACCTTTAAGCGCTTGGTTAGAAGCTGGACAACTTAAAAAAGCTGAAGAATACCGACTTTTGTATGTAGCGATGACGCGAGCAAAAAGACTTTTATGGATGTCGAGTGAAAAAAAAGCTCCCTTCCGTTGGAACACTTTTCGCGGAGATGAAAGTAGTCAATTACAGGATAAAAATCCCTGTCCTGTCTTTCCTGTTTTAATCAATGCTTTCCCCGATTCTTTCTGTGTTTAACTGTTGCTGCAGTGTCCGCGGATAAAGAATTAGGAAGACAAACCACCAGAGGAGTATAGGAATAGATAGGAGTAGAGTTAACCAGAGACGCTGGGTTAAAAACCAACAGCCGGCAATCAGGGCAATTCCTGTCAATAAAATCGACCAAGGTTGACACCAACGGGGTTTGTGGTCCCAAACGTTATCGGATTTCGAGTTAGACATTAGTTAAGGGGCGGTAATTTACTAACTTGATTTTATCGTACCTGACTATTCAGATCACTGCTATAATTTTGGGTAATTCTAAGTAGGTGGGTGGAATTAAATATAAAATGAACGTAGGTTGGGTTGAAGCATGAAACCCAACGCCCGCATGGGTTACGCTACCGCTAACCCATCCTACAAATAATTGTGCCTACCTACTTATCAATAGAGTTTCTTATCTCTAGACAAACTAAGCTAAATTTTCCTATGATTGATGTCTTTTATCCGATTCCCAAGCTGTTAGATACTATTCTGACGGAGATTTATGCCGAAAATCGCCGTAAACATGAAGAAAGAATGGCCGAATTACAAATAATCTCTAATTCTTCCCTTCGCGATGCCTACGCTCAACAGCTATTATTAGATCGATTTCTTGCCCCTGTGGAAAATGCTCAACATAAGTAGGGAGGCACAATCATTTGTAGGATGGGTTAGCGGTAGCGTAACCCATCGGGGCGTTGGGTTTCATGCTTCAACCCAACCTACGTTCATCTTATATTTAATTCCACCCACCTACTTAGTATTCAAAATGCCGCTAAACACGCTCAGTACATGGCAGAAGTAGTTAATTATTATCATCATGACCATGGCTGTAGTCAAGAGCAAGCCCAAGAAATATCCCGTCAATTTCGGGCTTTAGCGGTTAAAATTTCTCAAATTGACTCTCTTTACGATTTAAAAATCATTTATCAAGTGGTTACTGTTTTCACCCAGCAATTATCAAGATTTAAACACCGAGAAAGAAATTATTCTTGGGAAAGGGAAATCAGAAAGGGTATTTTAGATCCATTAAATACCTGCATTGCTGTGGAGAAAAATTTTCAAAGACGGGTAGCTTTGATGACTGGTGAACCCGCATCAGCTACGGTAATGGGATTATCAGATTCAGAATAGGAAATAAGCTAAGACGTATTTAAACCGCTTATTCTTAGATTAGCCGAATTTCCCTCGCCCCCCCTGCTAGTAGGGTTGATTCAAGGTAGGGTTGATTCAAGGTAGGGTTGATTCATGAATCAACCCTACTAGGGTTGGGGGGGTTGCCTTTTGGCTCTTGCCCCTTGCCTCGTCTCAACAAGCAATTTAAATTAGGAAGAGCTTAGTTACTGACTCTAGGGACATTTTTGGGGGAGTTTTAATACAAACTTCCCCCAATCATAGCCGCTAATAAAATAAAACCGACCCAAACATTTTGACCGAACATTTGACCATAAACTGGTTTAGGTAAATCCGATTGACGTAACAGCCGGTATTGACGCAACCAAGCGATCGCAGCTAGAACCAACCCTAGCCAAAAAAAGGCTGATAACTGCATTTTTTGCCCCTCCCAAGCCAATAAACCCACTGTTAGGGCAAAAAAGACCCCCACGGCTTCCGGGGCGTATTTGCCGAAAAATATGGCACTAGAGTTAATACCAACCTTGAGATCATCCTCTCGATCGGACAGAGCATAAATAGTATCAAATGCCAATGTCCAAAAAATCACCGCTCCCCATAATATAAATGTATTGCTATTTAACGACCCGGTGACGGCACTCCAACAGATTAAAACCGCAAAACCCCAAGCGAGAGAAAGAACCAATTGGGGTACAGGAAAAAAACGCTTGGCGAGGGGATAGCAGATAATCAAGGGAACGGCGGCCACACATAGGCAAAAACTCAGGAAATTCAGATATAAAGCTAAAATTGCGGCGCAAAAGAAAGCAATCAGAGCGATAATCAAACCAACCTTGATCGATAAAGCTCTGGCCGCTAAAGGACGGTTACGAGTGCGATCGACTTGTGGATCGATATCCCGATCCCAAAGATCGTTAACCACACAGCCGGCGGCGCTAGTGGCCAAAGTTCCCAAAACGATCACCCCGATCAAGGGTAGTGGCGGCACCCCCTCTGCCGCCAAAAATACCGCCCATAAAGCGGGAATCATCAAAATTAACCTACCGGCGGGTTTATCCCAGCGCAAGAGGCGAATAATCGTCATCCAAGTGGGTTCTAGATCGGGTTGGGATATGGTCATAATTTCTCGTAAAAAGTAGAAACTAGGAGTTAAGGGGAAGTGGGGTGTGGGGTGTGGGGTGTGGGGTGTGGGGTGTGGGGGGTGG
>NZ_JAPZQJ010000044.1:0-6081 GCF_027530405.1 Microcystis sp. LE19-41.2A
TTGTACCAAGCGATGTACTACAAGAAGGATAATGCAAGGTTTTTGAAAGTCCCAATCCTATTTTCGCAGCATGAACATCGGACTTTAACAGGTCAAAAGCTTTATTTTAAAAGGGTTTTACCATTATTCAGCAAGCCCTAAATAGAAATAATCTCCTGTCTCCTGTCTCCTGTCTCCTGTCTCCTATCTCCCGACTCCTGCCTCCTGCCTCCTGCCTCCTGTCTCCTGACTCCTGCCTCCTGCCTCCCGACTCCTGATAGCTAAAAAACTGAGGTAAATTCCAGAAAAATCATTAATTTTTGGGAAAAAAGTAGCAAAAATTACAAAAAACATCTAAAAAGTAGCAAAAATTACAAAAAATCTGCTAACCTAGCCGTAATATCACACAGATATTCGTAGAAAGATTCCCGAAAATCTCCTCAGCAAAAACATCCGTGTGAAGTAGCTAATATTGTCAGCGAGGTTAGTTCAAGATCATCATGTCAAATTTAGGACGACGTAAATTTCTCCTGTACGGTTCTGCCGCTTTGGGAACCAGTATTCTGTTAAAAGCTTGTGGTGGCAATCAAAGCCAAACCCCCACGGCTAGTCCTAGCCCGGCTGCTAGTCCCGCCCCAGCCTCTGGAGAGACGATTAAGGTGGGTATTCTGCACTCCCTCAGTGGCACCATGGCCATCAGTGAAACCAGCGTAGTTGATGCGGAAAAACTGGCGATCGAGGAAATCAATGCCGCCGGTGGTGTTCTTGGTAAACAGATCGAGGCAGTGGTGGAAGATGGCGCTTCCGATTGGCCAACTTTTACCGAAAAAGCCACCAAACTGATCGATCAGGACAAAGTTGTGACTGTCTTCGGTTGTTGGACTTCCGCCAGTCGTCAGGCAGTTTTACCCGTGTTTGAAGCCAAAAACCATATGCTCTGGTATCCCGTCCAGTACGAGGGTCAAGAGTGTTCTAGAAATATCTTTTACACTGGTGCTGCCCCCAACCAACAGATCGAGCCGGCAGTGACTTGGTTGCTGGAAAATAAAGGGAAAAAATTCTTCCTCGTCGGTTCCGACTACGTTTTTCCCCGCACCGCCAACACGATTATTAAAGAGCAGTTAAAGGCGAAAGGCGGCGAAACCGTGGGCGAAGACTATCTACCCCTAGGTAACACGGAAGTTACCCCGATTATTACCAAAATTAAGCAAGCTTTACCCGATGGTGGCGTTATTTTCAACACCCTCAACGGTGACAGTAACGTGGCTTTCTTTAAACAACTGCAAGCGGCCGGTTTAACTCCCGATAAATATCCGGTCATGTCGGTGAGTGTTGCCGAGGAAGAAGTTAAACAAATTGGTAAGGAATATCTCCTCGGTCAATACGCTTGTTGGAACTATTTCCAAACCGTAGATACCCCCGCTAACAAGAAATTTGTTGAGGCTTTTCGAGCTAAATTCGGTCAGGAGCGCGTCACTAACGACCCCATGGAAGCGGCCTACATCATGGTCTATCTCTGGAAGCAAGCGGTGGAACAAGCGGGAACCGCCGATGATCTCGACAAAGTTCGCGCCGCGGCCGTGGGACAAAAATTCGATGCTCCCGAAGGACCGGTAGAAATGTTCCCCAATCATCATATCTCCAAAACCGTCCGCGTTGGTCAGGTGAGAGATGATGGTCTATTTGACATTGTTTGGTCAACTCCGGGGGTAGTGGATCCGCAACCTTGGAACCAATTTGTCCCCGAAACTAAGGGCTTTGCCTGTGACTGGACGGATCCGGCTAAGGGCGGTAAATTCAAAATGGAAAAATCCTAGTTTTAGGAATTTTTCCAAACAATAACGAGGGTGAGGTGGGCATTACTGTTCACCCCACTTTTTAAACCTTAAAAATGCACGGGAATAACGAAAAGTGTCAGCATTATTAGAAGGATTATTTAATGGTATTAGTATCGGTTCTGTGCTATTGCTGGCCGCTTTAGGACTAGCGATTGTCTTTGGACTGATGGGGGTGATTAATCTCGCTCACGGTGAGTTAATGATGTTAGGGGCCTACAGTACTTTTGTGGTGCAGAATATCTTTAAAGGTTTTGAAGATATTTATATTTTAAATGTCTTTCAAGCTTTCCGTATTTCTCTCTTTGATACTTATGTTTTATTCGCCCTACCGATCGCTTTTTTAGTGTCGGGATTGGCGGGATTATTATTAGAAAGGGGGGTGATTAGGTTCCTCTACGGCAGACCCCTAGAAACGCTGCTGGCCACTTGGGGAGTCAGCTTAATTCTGCAGCAATTTGTCAGAAGTGTCAACGGGTTATTAGTAATTAGTTTAATAGTTTTCTGTCTGTTATTTTTTGGGGCGATGACGCTGTTAAGTCGTCGCTTAGATTGGGAGAGAATTCGCAATTTAGCTATTGGTATCACCCTGCCTTTATCCCTAGCTATCGCTGGATTATTAGGCTATCTTTTATCTTTTAATCCGGTTCTCGCTCGACCCTGGTTTAGTGCCAGAAACGTCGATGTCACGGCTCCTGCTTGGTTACGGGGAGGTTTACCTTTACCCGGTTTTCAAATGCCCTACACCCGTCTATTTATTATCATTTTGACTGCCCTTTGTTTGTTAGGGACTTATTGGTTTTTAAATAAATCTTCTTGGGGTTTACGCATTCGTGCCGTCACCCAAAATCGCCAGATGAGTGCCTGTTTAGGCATTCCGACAAATCAAGTGGATGCTTTGACTTTTGCCCTCGGTTCGGGATTAGCTGGAGTTGCCGGTTGTGCGATTAGTTTTTTGGGTTCCGTCGGTCCAAATGTGGGACAAAATTATATCGTTGATACCTTCATGGTAGTGGTGGTGGGGGGAGTGGGTAATCTCCTGGGAACTATTATCGCAGCTATGGCCATCGGTGTGGCTAATTATTTAATTGGTTCGGGAACTTTTGCTCTGATTTTTGGTTCCGTAGAAGCCCTAAAACCCCTAACGGATTTCTTCACCTTTTTCTCCACCACTAGCATGGCAAAAGTGATGATTTTTGCTTTAATTATTGCTTTCTTGCAATTCAAACCTGCGGGAATTTTTCCTCCTAAAGGACGTACTGCCGAGTTATAGATTATGATTACCGAAACCATCACTAGAAAAGAATCCCGACAACGGGAAAAGAAAAAGTTAATCACGGAAATCGCTGTTATTGTTGGTTTAGTGGTCATCTTTGCGGTGTTACTGCCCTTAGCTTTGTCGGCTTTCCGTTTGCGTTTATTGGGGCGATTTCTTTCCCTCGCTATTGTTGCTTTGGGGATAGATTTAATCTGGGGTTATACGGGTTTATTAAGTCTCGGTCATGGTATCTTTTTCGCCCTCGGTGGTTACGCTTTGGCCATGTACCTAAATCTTCAGTTACCCCCCGGACAAATGCCCGAATTTTTTACTCTCTACGGGGTGACAGAATTACCTTTTATTTGGCAACCTTTTTATTCCCTACCTTTGACAATTCTAGCCCTAATTATCGTACCAGCGATCGTGGCAGGATTATTGGGTTATTTAATCTTCCGCAACCGCATTAAAGGGGTTTATTTTTCGATTTTAACCCAAGCGGCTTTACTGGTATTTTTTAACTTTTTTAACGGTCAACAGAAGTTAATTAACGGCACTAATGGCTTAAAAACCGATACCCAAACAATTTTCGGTTTGCTGGTGGGTTCCGATGCCGTTCAAGTGGCCTTTTATTTACTCACAATTGTCTGTTTACTGGCTATTTATCTGCTCTGTCGTTGGTTAACTACGGGCAGATTTGGGCGCTTGTTAGTCGCCATTCGCGATGATGAGGTGCGTGTCCGTTTTTCTGGTTATGATCCTACTTGGTTTAAGGTGTTAGTTTTTGCCATTTCTGGGGCGATTGCCGGTGTTGCCGGCGCTCTTTACACCGTGCAAACGGGAATTATCACCCCTAACTCTATGGATGTGGCTTTTTCCATTGAAATGGTGATTTGGGTGGCTGTGGGGGGACGTGCTACCCTTGTGGGGGCAGTTGTCGGTACTTTATTAGTACGCCTAGCCCAAACTTTTTTAAGCGAACAATTTCCGGAAGTCTGGGTATTTTTCCAAGGGGCCCTATTCCTAATTGTGGTGACAGTCCTTCCCGATGGTCTTCTCGGTGGAATTAAACGTTTGCTGACTCATTTTGGTTTCCGCAAAACTTTAATTACCTATCCTAGTATTGAGGAAGCTCCGGAAGTGCAACTGGAAAGAGAAGAATTAGAGCATAAGTGACCTTAGCTATCAGTTATCAGTTATCAGTTATCAGTTATCAGTTATCAGTTATCAGATGTGAGTTTTCAGTTCACTGATTACTGCTGACTGTTCACTGAAAATACTTCCCAATTCCCTCTTAGAAATTATGACTGGAAAAATCTTAGAAATCGAGAATCTTACCGTTAGTTTTGGGGGTTTTAAAGCTCTCAATAATCTTAATTTCAGTATGGATACGGGAGAATTACGGGTGATTATCGGTCCCAATGGTGCGGGAAAAACCACTTTTTTAGATGTGATTACGGGGAAAGTGCAACCCACCATCGGACGGGTATTATTTAAAGGTCGAGATCTCCGCAAAATTCCCGAATTTGCGATCGCTCGTTTAGGGATTGGTCGCAAATTCCAAACTCCTAGGGTATATTTAAATCTAACTGTCCGAGAAAATCTCGATTTAGTTAGCAACCGTAATAAAAATGTTTTCTCAACTCTTTTCGGTCGTCCTCCTCTAGAAGATAGCAGAAAAGTTATTGGTTTATTGGAAACTATCGGGTTAACTGCTAAAGCTGATTTACCCGCTTCTTTACTTTCCCACGGCGAAAAACAACGCTTAGAAATTGGCCAATTAGTGGCCCAGTCACCAGATTTACTGCTAGTAGATGAACCCGTAGCAGGATTAACCGATGAGGAAACGGAAAACGTGGGTAATTTGTTATTAAATCTAGCGGAAAGTCATTCAATTATTGTCATTGAACACGATATGGAATTTGTCCGTCAAATTGCCCGCAAAGTCACGGTTTTACACCAAGGAACTGTTCTCTGTGAGGGGAATATGGAGCAAATTCAAAATGATCCGAAAGTTATTGAAGTTTATCTAGGTTCCTCGGAAGAATAAAGAATCAAACGATTAAAATTAATTAAAAAGGGTTGACAATGTTACACATATCTGATCTCAATGTTTACTACGGAGAAAGTCATATTTTAAGAAATGTTGATCTTAACATTTATGCGGGAGAAATGGTCTGTTTAATCGGACGTAATGGCGTGGGCAAAACTACCCTATTAAAAACCTTGATGGGTATCTTAAAACCGCGAGCGGGAACAATTAATTATGAGCAAGAAAACCTGATTAATAAAACCTCAGATCAAAGAGCCAGATTAGGACTGGGTTATGTGCCGCAGGGTAGGGATATTATTCCCCGTTTAACGGTAAAAGAGAATTTAATTCTCGGTTTGGAAGCTTTACCCACAAAAAGAAAAAATGCCACAATTCCCGAAGAAATCTTCGATTTGTTTCCCGTTTTAAAAACCATGTTATCGCGGATGGGAGGAGATTTAAGCGGTGGACAACAACAGCAATTAGCCATCGCTCGCGCCTTAGTGGGGGAACCAAAATTATTAATTTTAGATGAACCCACGGAAGGAATTCAACCGTCAATTATTCTCGAAATTGAAGCGGCGGTACGGCGCATTGTTGCCAGCAAAGGAATCGCCGTTTTATTAGTAGAACAACACCTGCATTTTGTCCGCCAAGCTGATCGATATTACGCCATGCAGAAAGGGGGAATTGTTGCTTCCGGTTTCACGAGCGAATTAAGTCAAGAAGTCATTCAGCGATTTTTGGCGGTTTAAACTTAACTTTTTCCTTGATAAGTAGGTAGGCGTTAAAAATTATCAGACACCCCCCTTATCAAGGGGGGATTAAGGGGGGATCGGCACCCCCCTTATCAAGGGGGGATTAAGGGGGGATCGGCACCCCCCTTATCAAGGGGGGATTAAGGGGGGATCGGCACCCCCCTTATCAAGGGGGGATTAAGGGGGGATCGAAGCTAAAATCCATTTTTAATTTAATTATAA
>NZ_JAPZQJ010000260.1:0-10526 GCF_027530405.1 Microcystis sp. LE19-41.2A
GAGACAGGAGACAGGAGACGGGATACAGCTATTAGGGATCGGATTTGAGTTTTCAGTTCTCTGTTTGCTCACCACCGCAGAAGCCTGACGGAGTAGTGGCTTAGATGTGTAATTAATTGTGCTTAGATACTTACACTGATAACTGATCACTGATAACTGATCACTGATAACTGATCACTGATAACTGAAAATAACTGCTATAAAATTGGACTAGCCTTTTCCCCCAGAAAAAAATTTCTCCATCCATGACCTTAATCCTCTACAACACCCTCAGTCGTCGCGAAGAACCCTTTACCCCCCTCATCCCGGGCATGGTCTCCATGTATTGCTGCGGCATTACCGTCTATGATTATTGCCATTTGGGTCATGCGCGTACCTGTGTGGTTTGGGATGTGGTGCGGCGTTATTTGGAGTATCTCGGTTATAAAGTGCGCTATATTCAGAATTTCACCGATATTGACGATAAAATTCTCAATCGGGCTAAAAATGAACATACCACCATGGCAGCCGTGGCCGAGAAATTTATCCAGGCCTACTTTGAGGATATGGCAAAATTAGGAGTCAGACCGGCGGACGCTTATCCCCGGGCCACTCATACCCTCGACGGTATCAAGCGCCTAGTCTATGAATTAGAACAAAAAGGCTATGCTTACCCCAGCGATGGCGATGTTTACTATTCCGTCCGTCGTTTTTCTGATTATGGCAAACTATCAGGGCGAAAACTGGATGATCTGCAAGCCGGCGCCAGCGGCCGGGTAGAAACCGACGACCCGGAAGCAATTAAGAAACAAGACCCCTTTGATTTTGCCCTCTGGAAGGGGGCAAAATCGGGGGAACCTAGTTGGGATTCTCCCTGGGGCCAAGGTCGTCCGGGGTGGCATATTGAATGTTCGGCCATGGTCAAAGAACAATTGGGAGAAACTATCGATATTCATGTGGGGGGAAGTGATCTGATTTTTCCCCACCACGAAAACGAAATTGCCCAAAGTGAAGCCGCTACGGGTAAACCTCTGGCCCATTATTGGTTACATAATGGCATGGTTAAGGTGGCCGGGGAAAAAATGTCAAAATCCCTCGGTAATTTCATCACTATTCGCGAGTTATTGGCAAAATATGACCCCTTAGCCGTGAGATTATTAATTTTAGGCGCCCAATACCGCAAACCGATCGATTTTTCCGATGAGGGATTGCAGGCGGCCACTAATGGCTGGCATACTTTACAAGAGGGTTTATCCTTTGGTTATAAGCATCTTCCGCCCGATAATCCCGGAATTACCGACCAAGAGCTAGAAAATCGCTTTCAAGAGGCGGTAAATCACGATTTTAACTTTGCCGGTGGTTTAGCGGTGTTATTTGAAATCGCTAAGGAATTACGCAAGGAGGGTAATAATTTAACCCATGCGGGTAAGACAGACAGCAATCTGGCCCAATTAGCGGTAAAATGGCATACTTTGGTGAAATTGTCTAGGGTTTTGGGCTTAGAAATGGCCGCTGACCAGGGAGAAACCCCTGTTTCTGAGGGAATTAGTGCAGCGGATATCGAAAATCTGATCCAACAACGGACAGAGGCAAAAAAAGCGAAAAATTACGCCGAAAGCGATCGCATTCGCGCAGAATTAAAAGCCCAAGGCATTAGTTTAATCGACCAACCCGGGGGAGTCACTAAATGGTTAAGAGAGGGAGACTAGAAATTCTTTAACCACTTCCTCCACCCTACGATCGCGGCCATCCACCTGATAGTTTAATTTCTGCATAGCTGTGGAGGTAATTTTGCCAGTGAGTTTCGCTAAAACCTGTCGCAATTGCGGATATTTTCGCAAACTATCCCGGTTAAAAATCGGTACCGCTTCGTAGGGAGGAAAATAGCGTTGATCATCTTCTAGGATGACTAAATCTAGCACGGGAATTAAGCCATCGGTGGAATTTCCCGCCACTAAATCCACTTGTTTTTCGGCTAAAGCGCGGTACATTAACCCTAAATCCATCACTTTCGGGGGTCCGGCAAAATTGAGGCCGTAGGTCTTCGCTAATCCCTTGTAACCGTCTTCCCTTTCCAAAAATTCATAACCAAAACCCGCTTGCCAATTGGGAGTATATTTAGCCGCTTGCGAGAGAGTTTTAAGATTGTATTGACTGGCGGTTTCTCCCCGGATAACAATGGCGAAAGTATTCTCGAATCCTAAACTGGGAAACACTTCTAGATTAAATTTTTCTGGATAAATCTCTTGCAGCTTTTCAGAGACTAATCGGGCATCGTTAAGGGGTTTTTCCTGTAAAATTCCCGTGAAAGCCGTGCCGGAATACTCCACATAACCATCGATTTTACCCGCTTTCACCGCTTCATGACAGATCAGAGTACCACCGAGATTAAATTGACGTTCAACCCGTAAATTCGTCTCTTTTTCGATTTCCTGTGCCAAAATTTCCCCTAAAATCACCTGTTCGGTAAAATTTTTGGAACCGATCACCACTGTGCCAAGGGATGAATGGAAAATTTGAGTCAAGAGGAAAGATAGCAAGGCCAACCCGATTAAACCTAAGCCCCATTGCCATTTAGAGGGCTTTTTCGGACGTTGCGAAGGGGAAAAGGTCTTTTCTAACCAACCGATACTCCAATCGGCAACAAGGGCTAAAAAAGCGGCAGGAATTGCCCCCGCCAAAATTAACTGATTGTTGACCGTGGCAATACCGCGAAAAATAAACACTCCCAAACCACCGCCACCGATGGCAGCTGCGATCGTGGCCACACCGATAGCAATCACCGTCGCAATTCTCACTCCTGCCAAAATTGTCGCCCTGGCCAGGGGTAATTCGATATAGCGCAGGATTTGACCGTCGGTCATGCCTAGGGATAACCCGGCTAATTTTAATTCGGGATCAACTTTTTTGATGCCCAGATAGGTATTTAAAACAATTGGCAGTAAGGTATAGAGAGTTAGGGCAACAATAGCGGGAATTTTGCCGATTCCTCCCAAAAAAGGCACGGAAATTAAAAAACCAAATAGGGCTAAACTGGGGATAGTCTGTAGGGTGTTAACGATCGCTATAATTGGTGGGGCGAGAATAGCTTGACGACTAATCAAAATACCTAGAGGAATACCGATTAAGCTACCCATAGCCATGGCTATTCCCGTCAAGAAAAGATGCTCTCCAGTGCGAAAAGCGATTTCCCCCCCATAATCTAGCCAAAAACTATCCATAAACTTCTCTTAAAGCTGCTGCTTCATCCTATTGTGTAGAATAAATGGGATCTATTAGTTCCAGTCTTTATTTAAAGATTCTATCACCATCTTGACATTATTTCCTCCCTAAAGACAAATGACTAACAAATTTAATCCTCGGGCTAAAACTGTTGCCGATTGGGCCTATATCGGTATTGATAAACATTTTCATAAAGTTCTTAAACACGAAGCTGGGGTTTTACTCGATCAGGATACGGAAGAATTACATCAAATTCGTGTGGGAATGCGCCGTCTTCGCAGTACCTTAACCGGTTTTGCCCCCGCTTTAACCATGCCGAAATCTGCCGAGCAAAAACGGGTGGGTAATCTGGGCAGAATTTTAGGAGAATTGCGGGATTTAGATGTGTTAAAATCGGCTTTTGTCGGCCATTATCAGCCAATTTTACCACCGAAAGAACAGGATTTACTGAAGAAAGTTTTACAAGTTCTCGAACACCGAAGGGAGAAGGCTTTTGCTAAGGTAGAAAAGCTGTTGAAGTCCGATAAATTTCTCAATTTTAAGGCAGATTTTGCCAGTTGGTTGGATAATCCCACCTATCAACCGATAGGAAAATTAGATATTGCCACGGTTTTACCTGACTTATTATTACCGCAAGCGAGTCACTTTTTACTCCATGAAGGCTGGTTAGTTGGGGTAAATTTAGAGGAAGATCAAAAAGTAAAAGAGTTTTCTAGTCAAGAAATTGATGACCTATTGGAAAAAGAAGGATTATTACTGCACGATCTCCGCAAAGAAGCCAAGCGTTCCCGCTATAATATGGAGTTATTCACTCAGTTCTATGGCCACAAGTATCGAGAATATCTAGAAGATATTAAAAACCTTCAAAGTATTCTCGGAGAAATGCAGGATTGTTGTGTTCTCTCGGATTTTCTTAGCCAAATTTTCCCTAATTGTCTTGCCAAGGAAATGCCGACTTTACTAGAAATTTTCCAAAATATCCGTCACCAAAAATGGCAAGAATGGCAACCCTTACAAAAGAAATTCCTTGACGCTGACACCAGAAAAAGTCTGCACCAGACAATTTTACAGCCTATTTTTCGGCCAAATAGTGTAGAATTAGAAACTAATCCAGAATCCTGAGATTAGAAACCGATGAATTTTTTTCAAAAGTTAAACCACGCCATTAGTCAAAACCAGACTCTACTTGTCCTCGGTTTAGATGCTAACCCCGAAATGATGCCCTCCACCCCGGGAGAATTAATCGTTAATTTAGAACGGTGGCTCAAGTTTATTATCGATGAAACTGCCCCTTTTGTCTGTGCCTACAAACCAACTTTAGGCTTTTATCAAGCTTTGGGAGCGGCAGGGTTAGAATTATTACAGCGAATTTTAACGGCAATTCCCGATCATATCCCGGTAATTTTGGATGCTAAACACGGCGATATTAATACTAGCAGTATTTTAGCCGAGACTATCTTTAAAACTTGGCAGGTGGACGCGGTTACTCTCAATCCCTACTCCGGACAGGATCACGTTGCTCCTTTTTTAGTTTATCCCGAGCATGGCGCTTTTATCCTTTGTCATACTTCCAATCAAGGCGCGATTAATCTGCAAGAATTCCCCAGTCGCGACAATCCTTTTTATCTGCAAGTCGTCAAAGAAGCTTGTACTTGGGGAACTCCCGAACAGGTGTTTTTAGAAGTGGGAACCACTCAACCGGAGATTTTGAAAAAGATTCGCAATTTTGCCCCCGAAAGATTGATTTTATTACGCAGTATTTGGGAAGAAAAAAGTCAATTCTCCGAGTTAATTACTGTGGGTTTAAATAGTCATGGCGAGGGTTTATTAATTCCTGTACCCCAAGACTTTTTATCTCAACCCGATTTGGGGGCAAAAGTCAAGGATTTACGCGAGGAAGTCAACAAAATTAAACAAAACCACCAGCAAGAATCGAGCCAAGATGAGACTTGGACTGCTAACGTTTGTCTTTTAAAACAACATCCTCATCAGGATTTAATTCTACAATTATTTGATATTGGCTGCTTGCTGTTTGGCGATTATGTGCAAGCATCGGGAGAAACTTTTTCCTATTATATTGATCTGAGAAAAATTATCTCTAATCCTAATATTTTTCAGCAGGTAATTGAAGCCTATGGAGAAATATTAAAAACCTTGACATTTGACCGTATTGCTGGCATACCCTACGGTTCTTTACCCACAGCTACGGGTTTATCTTTATTATTAAATCATCCGATGATTTTCCCCCGCAAAGAAGTAAAAGCTCACGGCACAAGAAGAGTAATTGAAGGTAATTTTCAAGTGGGGGAAACGGTGGTAGTGGTGGACGATATTTTAATTTCTGGCAAAAGTGCGATCGAAGGGGCAGAAAAGATTAAATCGGCGGGATTATTAGTTAATGATATCGTGGTTTTTATCGACCATGGTGGCCCCGTTAAAGATAAACTTCGTAGCCATGGTTATCAACCTTATTCGGTTTTAACCCTAGCAGAAATTACCGATACTCTCTACGAAGCGGGAAGACTGACAGAAGCAGAATATAGCTGTTTTTTAAATCGCTCCCATTGATATTTAGGGTTTGCGGCAAAAAGTTTTTCTTGGGGGCAGGGTGTGGGGTGTGGGGTGTGGGGTGTGGGGTTTTATCGATTTTCAGCTGGTCAACTACCTAATTTTCAGGGAAAAAGTACCTGAATTTTCCCCCCGATCCCCGCAATGGCTGGCACTTTTTGAGGGGAAAAAAGTCCAAAAGTCTTATCCAACAAGGTTTTTAGATTTATTCAGCAAACCCTAAGTAGCAGCCTTATGCTGTTTTTTCACTGTTTACTGTTTACTGATCACTGATTACTGATCACTGATTACCGATCACTGAAAATTGTTAAGAAACTTGACTGCGTAACACCTTTAGGGTATTCAGGAGCTTGCTTTCTTCTTTTTCCTCAAAAATAGTTAAATCTTTCGGTTTACAACGTTTTATATCCAATTTAATCCCCTGCGCTCCTTCTGTTTTCAAATCTTCTTCATAACCGGCTTGAGCGACTTCAGCCTCGTCTTTAGCGAGAAAAGGACCGAAATAATAAGTACATCTGGGATAGTCGGTTTTAATCTCGACCCAGTAGGCTAATCCGAACCTTTCGAGTAAGCTAATCAAAAATTCTTTCATCTCGTTCCCCATCTAAATCTACTCTGGTGGTTTTGTTACGTTCGTTTACATTTCGCAAACTTCCTTCCTATTTTATTTATACTTTCTCCTTTTGGCTATTGGGAGTGTCGAAAAATACAGATTTTCAATCGGGGGAATTTTGCCAGCGTTGCCGGTAAACCTCGTAAAGAGCCATACCCGCCGCCACCGAAGCATTGAGACTGGGGGTTTTGCCTGCCAAAGGGATAGATACCAACTCATCGCAGGACTTTTGGGTTAGCAGACTCAAACCCTCTCCCTCCGAACCTACCACCAATCCTATCGCACCCGTTAAATTGATTGTGTGTAAAGATTTACCAGTTTTTGCCGCCGTGCCGTAGAGCCAAAAACCCGCCGCTTTTAATTCCTCTAAAGCACGATTGAGATTAACCACCCTGGCGACGGGTAAATATTCCAAGGATCCAGCCGCCACTTTCATCACCGTCGATGTCACCCCGGCGGCGCGACGTTGGGGAATAACTACCCCCTGACAACCCATAGCTTCGGCGGTGCGAATAATTGCCCCAAGGTTATGGGGATCCGTAATACCTTCAGCGATGACGATGACGGGGTGGCGACTTCTGCCCTTAGCTTTTTCGATCAGATCGGCTAATTCGATATACTCATAGGGAGACATCTGGGCCGCAATCCCCTGATGATTGGCCTTATTGGTAATCTGATCGAGACGCAGATCGTCCACCTCATCAATTACCGTACCGTTGGCTTTGGCTTTTTCTAAGAGGGTATGATAACGGGGATCGTAACGGAGTCGATTGACCACCCAAATCCGATTTAGTTGGCGCTCCTCCTCCATGGCCGTTAAAACCACCCGGCGACCGTAGAGCAGATCATCAGCTTCTTGGTTTTCTGGAGTTACTGCCGGGGATTTAGCCAGAATTGGCCCAGTTTTCGGCCGCGAGGGCCGGCGAAAATTACTATTATCGGACTTGCCACGAAATGGTCGATCGCTCATGATTGGATGGATTAAGAGTAAAGTCGGGAATCGTCCCTGAGGGCTATAATTCTAGTTTTTCTAATAGTTGATGTAATCTTGAGGGGTCTTGCAGATAAAGATAGCCGAACAGGGTTTCTAAACTGCTGGCCTGCTGATAGACTTGGGCTGTCAGACGACGGCGTTTTCCCGTGACCGCATTGCGTCCCCGGCGCAGAATTTCTTTTTCTTGGTCTGTCAGATAGGGCTGCAGTTGTGCTAAATCTAAAGCCTGTTGTTCGGCCCTGACTTTGCCCACCACCTGAGCGTGATAGTCTCCCAGACGCTGGGGCGGCAGTAAATAATAGGTGCGGATGTATAATTCATAAACAGCATCCCCTAGATAGGCCAGAGAAGCAGGCGATAATCGGTCAAGACCCTCTAGGATTGGTGAACCCTCGCCATTGACCTGTAAGCGAATTTTTTCGAGAGGAGATTCCACGATTTACGCTTTTTCCAGATATTTGATCGCCGCTTCCAGGGTGGGTTGCAGGGAAAAAAACTTCTCCAATCGCACCAGTTTTACAGTTTGAGTTACCCGGGGATTGGTAACAATTTGTAAACTGCCCCCTTCGGTTTTGGCCTTTTTTACCAATTTTACTAAAGCCCCTAAACCGGAGCTATCGATAAAATCAATCTGAGCGAGGCTAATAATCACATCCTTGGGACCTTCCTCCACATAGCCTTCGATCACCTTACAAAAAGTCGGTTCGGAAAAGGCATCTAAAAGACCCGTCAAACGGAAAATTTGGTACTTATCTTTGACCTCACGCGTGCCTCGCAAGCTGACGGTCAAGTTAATTGCTTCTGGAATAATCGCCTCCTAGCCCTAGGTCCGTAAAAATCAAAACCCTAGTATATCCTAAAAATTTACGACCGATCCTTTTTTGCTTGCCGCATTAAATCAACAAATTGGCCAAACAGATAATCGGCATCGTGGGGGCCAGGACTGGCTTCGGGGTGGTATTGTACCGAGAAAAAGGGCAGAGACTTGTGTTTTAAACCCGCTACGGTGCGATCATTGAGGTTGAGATGGGTAATCTCCACTTGCGGATTTAAAGAGGCCTCCTGCACGGCAAAACCGTGATTCTGACTGGTAATTTCCACCTGTTGCTGCAGTCCGCAGGGTTGATTTAACCCGCGATGGCCAAATTTTAGTTTAAAGGTTTCTGCCCCTAGGGATAGGCCTAAAATTTGATGACCCATACAGATGCCAAAAGTGGGTTTTTCTCCTTGCAAAAGTTGCTTGGCTAGGGCAATTCCTTCGGTGACAGCTGCCGGATCTCCCGGTCCGTTAGAAAAGAAAATACCATCGGGATTATATTCGGCGATTTTTTCTGGGGGAGTGTCGGCGGGAACCACGATCACCCGACAACCGTAGCTGGCTAAACGTCGGAGAATATTGCGTTTGATGCCAAAATCGATCGCCACCACCGTTAACGGTTCTTGATCGCTATCAATTGGCGCAAATTCCCAGGCGGACGGGGTGGGAGTCGTCCATTCGTACACTTCCTTGGTGGTAACTTCCTTAACTAGATTTAACCCCGCCATACTGGGGGCCGCCTGCACCAGCCGCAGTAAATCGTGATAATCGAGTATTTCCGTAGAAATTGCCCCATTCATCGCCCCAACCGAGCGAATTTTGCGGGTCAGAGACCGGGTATCGATGCCATAGATGCCAATAACATGATGATCGGCCAGATAATCCGGTAGGGATTGGGTAGAACGCCAATTACTGGGCCGGTGGCAGATATTTTTGGCGATCGCTCCTTTCACCTGGGGACGAATTGACTCCTCATCCTCGGGGTTAACCCCCGTATTTCCCAATTCCGGATAGGTAAAAGTGACGATTTGACCGGCATAACTGGGATCGGTGAGGACTTCCTGATAACCAGTCATCCCCGTGTTAAAGACAACTTCGCCGACGGTGGTTCCCTTGGAGCCGAAGGAATAACCCTCGTAAACCGTACCATCGGCCAGAACTAATAAGGCTTTTTGACTAGCAGCACTTGATATCATCGTCAATTTTTTAATCTTGAGTAGTGGTGAGAAACAGAAGTCAAGGATAGACTAGAACAGGGACTAGAAAACGAATTGCTTAGTTTTAATTGGCTAGAGCGTTTTATGATTAAGAGTACATCCGCTCAAGGACAACAGCTTCCCCTGACTAGCCATCGGCAAGATCCTATCGCTTAAAAAATAACTATATAAGTAATATGAGTGCAAGAAAACTGACTGATGCCACGAAAAAAGAAATTCTTAAGCTTTATCGGGAAACGGAGGCCACCACTTCCACCTTAGCCGAGCGTTATGGCGTGAGTAGTTCTACGGTCAGTCGTTTTCTCAAAAATTCTTTTTCTGGGGAGGAATACGAGCAGTTAATCCAGAAAAAACGCTTGGCCCGCAATCCTCGTGGCCTCGAGGAGGAGGAAGCAGCAGCGGATTTACCAGAAAAAGCGATCGAGGTGATTAGTTTTCGGGCAGCTCGCATCGAAGCTAAGGATGAGCAGGATTTTGAGCAACCGATCGCTTCTGTGGAACAATTAACCCTGTTAATGGATACCTCTTACCCGCCAGAAGCAGATAATTCGGAATATATAGAAATTAATGGCGATAAACCCCTAGAAGACGCTAATTTAACCGAGTTTTTCGTCGAAGCTATCGAGGAAGAGGAGGAGGAAGATGAGCTTGACGAGGATTGGGATGAAGAGGAGGATGAAGATGAAGATGAAGACGAGGAGGAGGAGGAACTAGCGGGGAGCTATTTAGGCCCGACTATCGTTAAAACAGCCCAATTAGAGATATTACCCCTCTCGGCAGCGGCTTTTCCCAAAACCTGTTACTTGGTCATTGATCGCGCTGCCGAATTAATCACCCGTCCCCTCAAGGATTTTGCTGAATTGGGTAAGGTTCCCCCTCAGGAAATCCAGCAGCGCACTCTCCCCATCTTTGAAAGTCATCGCATCGCTCGTCGTTTCTCCAAGCGCAAGGAAAAAGTGATTAAAGTTCCCGACGGTCGCCTGATCGAAAAAGCTCACGCTCAACTGGAAGCGAAAGGGATCACCCGTCTGCTCATGGATGGTCGTATCTACGCTTTAGAGTAGGGAATTAGCGGGTTAGCAGGGGGTAGGGGGTTGGGTGTGGGGTGTGGGGTGT